>CAYSHJ010000023.1:0-28628 GCA_964430385.1 uncultured Planctomycetaceae bacterium | reverse complement strand
CGATGTCTTGGCCTCGCAGCAGCAGATGATCCTCGGCTTTCTGGACTGGCTGGAACACGACCGGCCGAACTTCTGGAAGCAGTACATGCTTCGTAGTTTCGACGTCATCGCCGAGGCCCGCGCGCAACTCGAGAGGTGTTTACTGCGCACCGTCGCCGGGCATCGTCCGACATGCTACGAGGAAAAATTGGCCCTGCAGGCAGCCAAGCAACGGCTGGAAATGGCTCAAGAAAAGATCGAAGCTGTCAAACACTGGTGCGTCACCTGCCGACATGAGATTGACGAGCACGACGGCCGGCGCGGACAGCTTCAGCAATACATCGAAACCGACTTCGTCCGTACGCTGACAACGTTGGAACGAATGATCGCCGCGATCGAAGCGTACTCCGAAATCGAGTCCGCCGCCGAAGACGCCGCGCCGCCACCACCGGACAACACACCTTGATCAACCGAGAGCCTCATGCGCATTGTCGATCTCACCGTGGACGCGACCAAGCTTTACAAAGCGCACGTTGAATTGGTGCAAGCCTGGGAACTGGCCAAGGAGCATTGGAAGGACGAGAACAGTCGGCACTTTGAGGACAATCATCTCGCGCCGCTCAGCCCGCTCGTGAAGATGCTGCTCGACGCGACCAATCGGCTCAACGAAGTCTTCTACCGCGCCGAGCGAGACGTCGCCGCGCCACACGAACAGTAGGACCGATTTGCAATCCCTGCGACGCGTCTTAGGCCGTCGGCTTAAAGATGCGTTGCAACTCTTCTAGCGACGTGAGTCCGCTGGCGACGTGACGCAGAGCGTCCTTTTGGAACGTCAGCATCCCTTCCTTGCGGGCTTGCGTGCGGATCGCGTCGGTGTCGGCCCCTTTGATCACCAGTTCTTTGACGGCCGGAGACATCTCGATGTACTCGAAAATGCCCGTGCGGCCGATGTAGCCGACGTCGCCGCACTTTTCGCATGGTTCCGGCTCCTCGACCTCGCGTTCCTCGGTCTCGACCGGCACAGGCTTGCGGTACAGTGTCTTCGTCCCTTCGGGCAAACCCACTCTTTGGACTAATTTTGGATTGGGTCGATACGCCTGCTTGCAGTCGGGACACAGCTTGCGAATCAGTTTCGTGTGGACGATCCCCATCAAACCGTTGGCCACCACGCTGGCGTCATTGGTCCACTGCACCAACTGCAAGATCGCGCTAGCGCAGTCCTTGGCAGGCATCTCGGTCAGGATGGCGAGATTCTCCTGCTGCCTGAAAACGGTGTCGGCCATATCGGCGGTCGTCAGCGGATCGATAAAGACCGCATCGGATTCGACACGCTTCACACGCACGATGGTCATCTCCAGTTCGTCGTCCGGCCGCGCTTCGAACCTGGAAACATTGTTGACCTCGCGTGTCCCCATGTCGCGGATCGTGTGGATCGAGTAGAGGTAACAGTCCATGGCGCGCAACATCCCGAACACCGTGGATGTGACACCTGTGCTCGGCAGACCGACCGCCAGGGTCAGCCCTTTGTGCTGACTGGTCCATTCGCGGACCTTCGCCTTCAGCGCGGCCGGCATGCCCAGTTCTTCAGGAGTGAGCATCTTCTCCTTCAAGTTGCGGATCTTGACGGAGAGTTGCTCGGCCCCTTCGACCGGTTTCGTTTGAACGATCAATTCCCAAGGCAGTTCGTTCCACTGCGCCTTTAAGCCACCAACTTGCGGCTGATTGCGAACCTTGATGTCCAGTCCCGCCAGCAGCTTGAGCATCTGAGTGATCGCCAGCCCCTGCGGCTTGGTCAGCTTGCTGCCGGCATACGCAATGCCGTCCACCAGGAAGGCGACTTGCGAACGCTCCCCCTTGGGATCGATGCGAATCAGTTCCGCACGACGCGACAGCCCATCCGTGACCAACTCTTTCGCCGGATTCAGGCCCGCCTGAACCAAACGCGCGTTCTCTTTGAGATTGGCTTCCTTGCCATTCAGTGCTCCTTGGAAAAGAACGAGTTCGACTTCTTCTTCGTCCTCATCTTCCTCTTCATCACGCCGACCGAATCCGAAGACCACGATGTGACCTCAATCTGAGATTTGAAATTTGAAATAGAAAATTACAGCAGTCCGTACTTTTTGAGCGTGCCGGCCAGGCTTTCTCGCTGCGTGGCGTCCAGCGGCGTGAGCGGCAAGCGGACCTCGCCCGTGTCCCGGCCGAGCAATTGCAGCGCGGCTTTCACCGGGATTGGGTTGGTCGACAGGCCCAACATGTCACGACACAACGGGAAAAGTTTGCGATGCCAACTTTGAGCCGACGCCAGATCGCCGCGATTGAACGCCGTCAGCATCGCTCGGACGTCTTTCGGGACGATGTTTCCCACCACCGAGACGACGCCGCGTCCACCAATCGACAGCAACGGCAGCGTCAAACTGTCGTCACCCGACAGCAACGTCAGATCGCTCAGCGCTAGAATCTGCGACGCCTGATCCATCGAACCGGTCGACTCCTTGACCGCCACGACCGTCGGCAATTCGCCGATCCGAGCGATCGTTTCCGGCTCGATGTTCTTGGCAGTGCGACCCGGAATGTTGTACAAGACAATCAGTAAGTTGCATGCCTCGGTCAAAGCTTTGAAGTGCTGATAAAAGCCTTCTTGAGTCGGTTTGTTGTAATACGGAGCGACAACCAGTGCTCCGTCGGCACCGGCCTTCTGAGCGAACTTCGTCAACCGAATCGCTTCAGCCGTGCAGTTCGAGCCGGTTCCGGCCACAACCTTGATTCGTCCCGTCGCCTGCTCACACACGACCGAAATCACGCGCTCGTGCTCTTCGTGCGACAGTGTCGGACATTCGCCCGTCGTCCCCACCGGACAGACCACATCCGTTCCAGCCTCGACATGCCAATCGACCAGCCGCCGCAACGCCGCCTCGTCGATCGCCCCATTGCGGAACGGCGTGATCAGCGCCACCGTCAGCCCCGCGAATTGTTCTCCCTTGCTCGCCATGTTGATTTGCTCCGAGATCGGCCGCCGCTCCGCGGACCGTGCCGTCTTGATTCGGATTTCGAGTTTCGGATTTCGGATTTCCTACCCGCGCCCCTTCCAATCAATCGCCGACAGTCGAGACAACGCCAATTGCAACGCGTGCGTCCCCAACCGTCCATCGCCTTGCGCCTTCAAGGCGAGATAAAGTTGATGCGACAAAGCCAGTCCTGGCAACGACAGGTTCATCCGCTTGGCCTCATCGAGTGCGATTCCCATGTCCTTGATGAAGTGCTCGACAAAGAAGCCCGGATCGAAATTGTTGGACATGATCCGCGGCCCCAGGTTCGACAGCGACCAGCTTCCTGCCGCACCAACCGACACCGACTGCATCACGACATTCAAGTCCAGCCCCGCCTTGTAGCCGTACAACAACGCCTCGCACACGCCGACCATGTTGCTGGCGATCAGAATCTGATTCACCATCTTGGTGTGCTGCCCGGCGCCGGGGCCACCTTGATGGATGACTGTCTTACCCATCGCCTGCCAACACGGCTGCAACGCCTCAACGACATGCTTATCCCCACCGATCATGATCGACAGTGTGGCGTTCTTCGCGCCGATGTCTCCCCCCGACACGGGAGCATCGACACTAAAGACCCCTTTCGCGCGAGCGGCATTCGAGATCTCGACCGCCAGCGACGGCTCGCTGGTCGTCATGTCGACCAGAATATTGCCCGCCTTCGAGCCCGCGAGAGCACCATTCGCTCCCAGCATCACCTCGCGAACATCGGCGGGGAACCCGACGATCGAAAAGATCACGTCGCACTGCTGAGCGAGCGACTTCGGAGTATCCACCCAGCCAGCGCCTTGATCGATCAAGGTCTCGGCCTTGGCTTTGGTTCGCGTGTAAACCGACACGGAAAAGCCAGCCGCCATCAAATGGCCAGCCATGCTATTGCCCATGACGCCGGTGCCGATCCACCCCAGCTTCGTCTCCCCCGGAGCAATTGCCGGAACCGTCATTCTGTTCGCCCTTGTGTTGTCACTCTCGGTCGTCGATCGCTGGCGAGACTCGGCGTTGGGCTCGATTCTGGCCTTGCAGTCGTGGCAGTATATCGGCCGATTTTCGACAAGTCACTCAAACCGATCAGGTGAACGAGAAACTGGGAATGATGAACGAGGAATGAAGATCCGAGTCCTGGCCGCGCGGCCGTTTCCATTCTCAGTTCCTCGTTCTGCATTCCTCATTCCTCGGATTTGACTTGGTCTCTGCTTCGCCTCATGCTGGCTCGCTATGACCGAGCCGATTGCCTACCTCAACGACAAGCTGATCCACGCCCACGAAGCCAAATTGACGGTGACCGATTTGGGAGTCGTCTTCGGAGCTGCCGTCACGGAGATGCTGCGGACGTTCCATCACCAACCGTTTCGCGTCGATGAACATCTCGATCGGTTGTTTCGTTCGCTGCGGACCGTCGGCTTTCCGCACAATCTCATGCCGGACAAGTTGCGGCAGCAAGTCAAACAAGTTGTCGAACACAATGGGCAGCTTGTGCCTCTCCATCACGACTTGGGGATCGTGATCTTCGTCACGGCCGGCCACAACTTGACGTACTTGGGAGCCGCCGGCCGCGAATTGGCTCGCACGCCGACAGTCTGCATTCACACGTTTCCGTTGCCGTTCGAATTGTGGCTCGACAGGCTCAACCACGGCCAGCACCTCATCACACCCAGCATCCGACAGATTCCGCCCGATTCGCTCAGCCCGCGCATCAAATCGCGTAACCGACTGCACTGGTACCTCGCCGACCGCGAGGCCGCGTTGGATGATCCGCAGGCGACCGCCGTGCTGCTCGATCACAACGGCTTTCTCACCGAGACCGGCTCGGCCAATCTGTTCGCCGTGATCGGCGGCACCATTCTGACTCCCCATTCGCACAGCACGCTCGGCGGCATCAGCCAGGCCGTCGTCCACGAACTGGCCAAGCGACTGGAATTGCCTTTCGCCGCCGCTGACATCACACCACACGAACTTCTCAACGCCGATGAGGCCTTCACCTCGACCACGCCGACGTGCCTGCTGCCCGTCACGCGATTCAACCACCACCCTCTCGGCGACGGCCGCCCTGGTCCCATTTTCAGCCTGTTGCTGGCCGCCTGGAGCGACCTCGTCGGACTCAACATCGCCCGCCAAATTCAGCAAGTCGCCGCCGAACGCTTGGCCCCGGTATTCAAAGCGTCCGGCTCAATCGAGTGACGCGGGTCGCTTGCGCAGAATCACCGCATAGGCCGCGTACGTCCGAGCGATGAACGACCACAACCATGGCTGAATGAATCGCACACCTTCCAATTGTTCGACAAAGCAAACGTCGGTCGCCAACAGTTGCCGCAAGGCCGCGGGATTCATACCCGTGAAAAAATTTCCCGCCGAAATCTCGCGCTGCAAGAGGCTGAGCAAATCAACCTCAGCGATCGACTTCAACGCCGGGCACGTGTCCGACGAGACGACCTCCGTCACCAACACCGCCGCTCCGCCCGGCCGAGTCAATTCCAGCATCAGCCGCAGATGCTGAGCACGCACGGCCGACGCCAAGTCCCAAAACCGAGCGTGCGTCTCACCAATCGATCTCACAACCGCATCAATCAACTGCGTGAGCAACCCGACCGACCCGACCACATCGCACGCTGGCATCTCGCCAATCTCGGGAATGCGATCGAGCAAGCGAAGACACTCATCGACGAGGACGGAATCCCCCGCCGTCGCAGGTTCGAGGCGGGACAGTTCCGTGAACGCGCCCGTGACGTCGACGGGTGCCAACAAATGAATGCGGCCATCACTCGCAAAACCTTGGCGCGCGACACCTCGCTGAAGTGACTTGGCATCGACATCGATCAGAAATATCTCGCGGAACTTCAGCAACAGCGACGCGAGATCGATGTCGTTGAGATTACCCGGCCCCAGCAGGCACAACCGCTCAGCCGATTCTTTTGTGGCATCATCCAACAGCGCTGTGACACGTTGGCGATGCGAAGCGTACAACGCCCACGCGTCGTCAGCCGCCGCGTTACGACGGAACTGCTCTTGGCGAAGTCGATCCATGAGCCGCCGCCTTGTCGTACAGACGGCTCGACTGTGAATCCAACAGGCAAGCCGCCTGCGCCAAAATTGGCTACCACATCGATTCCACCACGTCCGGCGGAGCCTCAGCGTATTTCAATGGCTCCATCGAAAAAGACGCCCGCCCTTGTGAGATGCCGCGTACGTGAGTCGAATAGCCGAACATCTTGGATAACGCGACCTCGGCCTCGATCACCCACAGCCGCCCGCGGTTTTCGGTTCGCACGATCGTTGCCCGCCGAGCGTTCAAATCGGCCTGCACATTACCGATGAACTCCTCCGGCGTGACCACTTCCAACTTCATCACCGGCTCCAGCAAAACGCAACCAGCCTTCTGTAAGCCCTCCGAAATCGCCTTCGCCGCGGCCGCCTGCAAGGCCACATCGGTTGATTCTCCCTCTCGATACTCCGCGCCCGTGATCCTGAACCGCACACGTATCAATGGATTTCCGTAGGTTCCGCCCGCGTTGGCTCCCTCGGCAACGGCCTGCTCCAATAACGAAACCAAGCTCGGCGGCAAGGCCCCCTGTTTGAGATCGTTCTCGACGCGGACCACCTCATCGCCGTCGTACGGCTCCAGCCGCAATCGCACTTTCGCTGACTGTGCGGCGCTCCCAACCTGTCTTGTGAACTCTCCTTCGACATTGACCGCCTGCCGAATCGTCTCGCGGTAACTGACTCGCGGCTTGTGGACGCGCATCTTGACACCAAATTCCCGCTCCATTCGGTCCTTGATGACTTCCAGATGTAACTCGCCCATGCCGCTGACCAGCGTCTCGCCCGTCTCTTCGTTGATCCGTACTTTGAACGTCGGGTCTTGCTTCGCAAGACGTCGTAGAGTCTCTTCAAGCTTCTTCCGTTCGGCACTCGATTCCGGCTCGACCGCCATCGAAATCACCGTCTCCGGAAACGTGATCCGCTCCAACTGAAGCGGATGCTGTGTGGCGCACAACGTGTCGCCAGTGGCGACGTCCTTCGGTCCGATCGCCCCCACAATGTCGCCGGCATAAGCGACATCGGCTTCGATCTTCTCGCGTGAGTCCGCCTGTACGCGCCAAATCTGGCTGACGAGTTCTTTCGTGTTCGTGCGCGGGTTGAGCACCTTCGAACCGCTCTTCAACGTCCCCGAATAAACCCGCACGAAACACAAGTCACCGTGCTGGTCCGCCTGAATCTTGAAGATCAGCCCGCAGAATGGCTCGTCCGGCGACGCCTTGCGTTTCTCGACCTTCGTCGCTTGCAAACCTTTCTTGCTCACGACCGGAATACCCTCGACGGCTGGCCGATCTAGCGGGCACGGCAGGTAATCCACAACGGCATCCATCAACGGTTGCACGCCCATGTATTTCAGGGACGTGCCACAGAAGGTCGGGAAAAACTGCTGCTCGATGGTGCCTTTGCGCACGAGGCGGCGAATCGTCTCCTCGGATAAGTCTTGAGTTTCGAGGTACTGCTCAATAGCTTGCTCGTCGAGTTCAGCGACCGTCTCCAGTAGCTTCTGACGCCACCGCTGAGCTTCGTCTCGCATCTCGTCGGGAATCTCTTTGGCTTCAAACTTGGTCCCCTGCGACTCGGCGTCAAAATACAACGCTTGCATCGTGACTATATCAATGATTCCCTTGAAGCAATGCGGATCGGGCGGTGAGCCCGCGCCGATCGGTATTTGCAGCGCGATCGGCGTCGCGTGCAAACGGCTCTTGATGTCTTCCAAAACGTTTTCGTAATTGGCTCCAATACGGTCCATTTTGTTGACGAAGCAGATACGCGGCACACCGTACCGGTCCGCTTGCCGCCACACCGTCTCGCTTTGAGCTTCCACGCCGTCGACCGCGCTGAAAATGACGACTCCTCCGTCCAACACTCGTAGGCTGCGTTCGACTTCCGCCGTGAAATCCACATGTCCCGGAGTGTCGATAATGTTGATCGTCAAGTTCTTCCAGTGGCACGTGATCGCGGCCGAGTAGATCGTGATGCCGCGGCGCGCCTCGTCCGGATCGAAATCGGTGACTGTCGTACCGTCATCAACGTTGCCCATCCGGTGCGACGCTCCGGAGTAGTACAAAATGCGTTCGGTCGTCGTCGTCTTGCCGGCGTCGATGTGCGCGATGATGCCAATGTTGCGAATAGCTTTAATGTCGTATGACATATCAGCTCCCGACCGACCTGTAGGCAGCACCACAAAAGAAAAACAGCGCGTAGGAGTCGCCGGAACAGGCCCCCACACGCTGTCATATACCAACCTAGACTACCACGCGAAGTGAGCGAACGCCTTGTTCGCATCGGCCATGCGATGTACGTTTTCCCGTGTCGTCATCGCCGTGCCTTCGCGCCTAAACGCCGCCACAAACTCTTCGGCCAATCGCACATCCATCGGACGCCCCTTCTTTCCACGAGTGGCCGATAGTATCCAGCGGATCGCCAGGGTCTGACGACGCTTGGAATTCACGGGAGTCGGTACTTGGTAATTCGCACCACCAACTCGTCGCGAACGAACCTCGATGCTCGGCTTCACGTTCTCAAGGGCAGTCGAGAAAACTCCGAGCGGGTCTTCCTCGGGGAGTTTCTTTTTGACGATGTCAATCGCCGAATAGAAAACCGCCTGAGCAACGCTCTTCTTCCCGTCATGCATCAAACAGTTAATAAATTTCGAAGCCAACACGGAGCCAAACCGAGCATCTGGCTTCAATTGCTTTGCACTTGCCGTAAACCGCTTTGCCATCGAATGATCTCCACTCGTTTTGACATTTCTGCCACGCACGACGGCCTAATACAACACCGCACATGCCCAACTACTTTGGACGCTTCGCCCCATAACGACTTCGCGCCTGCTTGCGATTCGAAACACCCAACGTATCCAACACACCGCGTATGATTTTGTAGCGAATACCGGGAAGGTCGCGAACACGACCACCACGTACTAAGACGATGGAGTGTTCCTGAAGGTTGTGGCCTTCACCGGGAATGTACGCCGTAATCTCCTTCCCATTCGACAACCGTACTCTGGCCACCTTTCGCAAGGCTGAGTTCGGTTTCTTGGGTGTCACTGTCTTGACCAACAGGCAGACACCGCGACGCTGCGGACACCCTTCTAACACGGGCGTCTTCGAACGAGACCGTTGGGGCTTCCGTGGCTTCCTAACCAGTTGATTGATCGTCGGCATTCACAATCTCACAAAACTAATAGAGATTTTGAAAAAAGAACTCCCAGGGGATCCGAACACCCCCCACGACAACATCACGCTAGAGTTGCGAAGCTTGCTGCGAATTGGCATCGCCACTCTCTTTCAATAACTCCATTCTTGCAGCCATGATCCGCGCACGCTCATCAGCCAACTCCTGCAAAGCCTCCGCCCGCACACGCACTTCCGACTGCTGATGATTCTTAAAACCGGTCCCGGCCGGTATCAATTTGCCCAAAATTACGTTTTCTTTCAGACCTACTAAGTGATCAATTTTTCCGGCGATCGCTGCCTCCGTCAACACCTTAGTAGTCTCTTGAAAACTCGCCGCGGAGATAAAACTCTCACTTTGAACAGCAGCCTTGGTCACACCAAGCAATTGATCCGCCGCTGTCGCTGCTCTTGGCTTCGTGTGCGATGCCAGCTTACCCCCCTCGGCTTCGATTTGGGCATTCACTTCATTAAACGTCTTGGTGGGAACGACATCGCCGCACTCAAATTCCGTGTCACCCGGTTGAGCGACTTTCACGGATTGTGCCAATCCCTGATTGATGCGTCGGAATTCAAATTTGTCCAAGACAATTCCCGGCAAGAGACTTGTATCTCCGACGTCAGTCACGCGCACTTTTCGAAGCATTTGAGTCACAACGATCTCGACGTGCTTATCGTCCAAATCGACACGCTGTGACCGATAGACGTTTTGGATCTCATGCAAAAGATACTGTTGTACCGCTTCGACGCCACTAACACGCAGAATGTCATGCGGCACCAACGGACCGCGAACCAACGCGTCTCCGGCCTTAACAACGTCCTTGGCATGTACCATCAATTGCTTGCCGTGTGGAATAATATGCTCTTTGGCGCTCCCATCGCTGCCGCGAACAATGATCACCCGCTTACCACGCTTCTTTTCCGCAACGAGATCAATCTCGCCATCAATTTCAGCGACAACCGCCGGATCTTTCGGCTTCCGAGCTTCGAACAACTCCGTGACTCGAGGTAAACCACCGGTGATATCTTGTGTGCCACCACTTTCCCGGGGGGTCTTCGCCAACAGGCTTCCCGCTGCGATGTGCTGTCCCTCCTCAACTTCAATGCTTGCCCTCTCGGGCATATAATAAAAATCGAGAATCTTGCCGGTCGAATCCTCCAGCACGACTTGTGGATGCAAATCGCCCTTATGCTCAATCACAGTCTTGCGAACATTTCCACTCGCCTCAACCTCCGATCGGATCGACTGGCCTTCGATGCAGTCATCGAAACGAACCCGACCGCCAACCTCGGCAAGAATCGGCACCGAATGGGGATCCCATTGACACAATACCTGACCTGATTGCACATCCTGTTCATCCGCGACGATTAGCACGGCGCCATTAGGTACGGTATACTTCTCGAGTTCTCGATCCTTCGGGTCGACAATGGTGATCTCTCCATTACGTGCAAGGACGACGTTCTTCCCATCTGTGTTGACAACACTCCGGATGCGCGCAAACTTAACTCGACCAACACGTCGAGCACGAATTTCACTTTCTTCGACCTCACGATACGCAGCGCCGCCGATATGAAACGTCCGCATCGTTAACTGTGTACCTGGCTCGCCAATACTCTGAGCCGCGATGATTCCCACAGCTAAACCGTCTTCAACCAATGCGCCGGTCGACAGATCCATGCCGTAACACAACCGGCAAATCCCCAGCGTTGCCTCGCAAGTCATAGGACTTCGCACCTGTATTTTTTCGATTCCCAACTCCTCGATCTTTCGCGCGATACCTACTGTAATCAAATCAGCCTCACGAACGATGACCTCGTCAGTAATCGGATTGACGATATTCGTGCGGCTCACACGTCCCCGAATGGCGTCAGCCAGACTGACCTCCACCTTCTCGCCACGGTAGACCACACCTTTCGTGATGCCTTTGGTCGTTCCACAGTCAGGCATCGTCACAACCACATTCTGACACACGTCGGCGAGTTTTCTCGTCAAGTAGCCACTGTCTGCAGTCTTCAGGGCTGTGTCGGCCAAACCCTTTCGAGCACCGTGAGTTGAACTAAAATATTCAAGCACCGAGAGACCTTCGCGAAAATTGGCCTTAATGGGGGTTTCTATGATTTCCCCGCTAGGTTTGGCCATAAGTCCGCGCATGCCAGCAAGTTGTCGAATTTGCTCGACACCACCTCGAGCGCCAGAATGCGCCATCAAATAGATCGGATTGATATAGGCTCCCTCGTCGCGAACATCGTGCTCAAGCTCGTCCATCATTGATATAGTGATTTTTTCACGCGCATGCGTCCATGTGTCCAACACTTGATTATAGCGTTCCTGGTCTGTAATGATACCGCGCTCGTATAGCTTTTGGGCTTTAACGACCGCAGTTTCCGCGTCAGCGATGATCTTACCTTTATCAGGTGCCGTTTTCAGATCGCTGGCCCCAAATGATAGTCCACTTCGTGTTGACTCTCTGAAGCCAAGCTCTTTCAAGCGGTCCAACAACACAATTGTCGCACGTCTGCCCAATTCGATATAGCAGTCCGAGATGACCGAAGAGAGATCCTTGCTTCTCATTGTCAAATTATAGTATGCCATCCGGCTGTCTAGGATGTCGTTGAAGATGACACGGCCGGGGGTTGTGGGTATGACCACGCCCGCCCGATGACCTTCAGCACCTTCTCCGACGACCCGCTTCTCGCGCGGCAGTCTCAATTTAATTTGAGCGTGCCGTTCAAGTCGTCCGTGCGCGAAGGCTAGATGCACTTCCGAAAAGGACGCAAAAGAAAATACGGGAGTATCCGGACGATGGCGGCTGAAGGTCAAATAATAGCACCCCATCACGATATCCTGAGACGGGCTAATTATGGGTGCGCCGTTCGCGGGACTAAAAATATTATTGGTAGACATCATCAGCGTCGTTGCCTCGACCTGCGCTTCAATCGAAAGTGGCAGATGCACAGCCATCTGATCGCCGTCGAAATCAGCATTAAATCCCTTGCAAACCAGGGGGTGGATTCGGATTGCGTTGCCTTCGACAAGCACGGGTTCAAATGCTTGAATACCCATACGATGCAAGGTTGGCGCTCGATTCAGAAGGACAGGGTGATTTGCAATTACCTCGTCCAAAATATCCCAGACATTCTCATCTTTACGTTCGAGAATGCGCTTGGCGCTCTTTATCGTGTCGGCGTGGCCAAGTTCCTTGAGCCGCCGAATTACGAACGGCTGAAACAACTCAAGGGCAATCTTTTTCGGCAGTCCACATTGATGCAACAGCAGTTCGGGACCGACGACAATGACACTGCGCGCGGAATAATCGACACGTTTACCAAGCAAATTCTCACGGAAACGGCCCTGTTTACCCTTGATCATGTCGGTCAATGACTTCAACGGACGGTTCGAAGATCCCAGAACCGGACGTTTGCAGCGATTGTTGTCGAATAGGGCGTCGACCGATTGCTGAAGCATCCGCTTTTCGTTGCGGACGATAACTTCGGGAGCGTTCAGATCGACCAGTTTCTTAAGTCGATTGTTTCGATTGATGATGCGCCTATAGAGATCATTGAGATCGCTCGTGGCAAAATTTCCGGAATCAAGTAATACAAGCGGCCGCAAGTCCGGCGGGATGACGGGGATGACGTCGAGAACCATCCATTCCGGCCGATTACCGCTATCTCGCAAGGACTCGACGATCTTTAACCGTTTAATGAGATCCTTAGACTTTTGCTGGCTGGTGGTTTCGCCGAGGTCGTCACGGACCTTTTTCGACAGTCCGTCCAAATCCAGCTGCAGCAAGAGTTTTTTTACAGCCTCGGCTCCCATGTCAGCTTGGAAGGTGGCAGCACCATACTTAGCTCTGGCGTCTCGGAATTCCTCCTCGCTAAGCAATTGTCCCTTCCGGAGTGGTGTGTCGCCGGGTTCTAGTACGACGTAGTCTTGGAAATAAACTACCTTTTCGAGACTCGTCGTCTTTAGATTTAATAGCGCACCAAGGCGACTAGGCATTGACTTGAAGAACCAAATATGAACGACCGGGGCCGCCAGCTCGATATGGCCCATGCGCTTACGGCGAACGCGACTGTGTGTGACTTTTACACCGCAGCGATCGCAAATCATGCCCTTATACTTCATACCGCGGTACTTGCCACAAGCGCATTCCCAATCCTTCTCGGGGCCGAAGATGCGTTCACAAAACAAGCCGTCGCGCTCCGGACGGTAGGTGCGATAGTTAATGGTTTCAGGTTTTCGCACTTCCCCAAACGACCAACTACGTATGTCGTGAGGACTCGCAAGCGTCAATCGTACGGCCGAAAAATCATTGACACGATCGTAGACTGCGGATTCACTCATACGGACCTCCCATTCTAAGGGAGCACAATCGAGGTTAGTCGATTGGCACGTTGGTTACAAAATACGAAATCGCAGGAAGTTGGAATTGACAGTTGCTGGGACTGTGAGACTAGGACACTTTCTCCAACTGCATATTGAGCGCCAATCCCCTAATTTCATTGGTTAAGACGTCGAAACTCGCGGGGGTGCCTGCCTCCAACGTATTTTCGCCCTTGACCATAGATTCGTAGATCTTTGTTCGGCCTTCCACATCGTCGCTCTTTACAGTCAATAACTCCTGTAAAATATACGCGGCTCCATAGGCTTCAAGTGCCCACACTTCCATTTCTCCGAATCTTTGTCCGCCAAACCGAGCCTTGCCACCTAATGGCTGTTGCGTAATTAGCGAATACGGTCCCGTCGCCCTCGCATGCACTTTGTCTTCGACTAAATGGTGCAATTTCAGCATATAGATGTAGCCGACTGTAACTTTCTGTTCGAAAGCGTCGCCCGTCCTACCATCATATAGAAACGTCTTTCCGTCAGTGGGGAGGCCGGCGTCGGTCAGGGCGGTACTAATGTCGCTTTCGGAAGCGCCGTCAAAAACGGGACACAAGGCCTGAAAGCCTAACTTGACCGCCGCCCAACCGAGGTGAGTCTCGAGGATCTGGCCGACATTCATGCGGCTTGGCACGCCCAACGGATTGAGCACGATATCAACGGGCGTTCCGTCCGCGAGAAATGGCATATCCTCCTCCGGAAGAATCTTGGAGATAACTCCCTTGTTTCCGTGACGTCCGGCCATCTTATCACCAACGGATATTTGACGCTTTGATGCACAGTAGACTTTCACCATTTGCAAGACTCCCGTGGGAAGTTCGTCGCCTCGTTTGAACGAGTTCAACGTACGCTCGCGGGATTCGATAGCTTCCTCAACCTTCGGCCACAGCTCGCGGTAAACACGTACGCACTCGACTCGTTTCTGCGGACTGCGAATCTCGACCGATTCCCAGATGGTAGGGAACGTGATGGCAGCATCGAGCACGCGATGTTCATCAGTGAGGCCTGAAATCTCCACGTCATTCGCACCAAGAATCTTGCGACCAAGTGCCCGTTCAAGTGGCGCAAGGAACGTCCGAAATGCCTGATTGACTAACGTTTCAGCGCCCCGTTCGACATTCCTGAGTTCGGAATCAAACCGCTTTCGCTCTGATTCCGAGAGGCTCATGCGGCGCGAGAAACGTTCGGTGTGTATCACGATCCCCTCGACACCGCTGGGGACTTCCAAGGACTCGTTCTTGACATCTTCACCCGCCCTTCCGAATATGGCGTGAAGCAATTTCTCTTCCGGTGTTAGCTCCGTCTTGGCCTTTGGCGAGACTTTCCCGACCAAAATATCTCCGGGGCGGACTCTCGTACCAACATGTACTACGCCCGACTCATCTAAATGTCGCAACATCTTTTCGCTTACATTAGGGATGTCACGTGTAAACTCCTCTCGACCGAGTTTGGTCTCTCGAATCTCAACGTCGAATTCGTCGATGTGTAGCGATGTATAGACATCCTCCTTCACCAAGCGTTCTGACAGAATGATGGCGTCCTCATAGTTGTACCCTTCCCAGGACATGAACGCGACTAGAACATTGCGTCCTAGCGCTAGCTCTCCTTTGAAGGTGGCTGCCGAGTCAGCAAGAATATCTCCGCGTTTTACGCGCTGGCCAACTGTTACGAGCGGCGTCTGGTTAAGGCAAGTGCGTTCGTTGAGGCCTGTGAATTTCCGAAGATGATGGATACGTCCATCAAGTTCGATTCGCGTTGCGTCGACATAAGTAACTTTACCGGCGCGATCGGCCTTTAAGACCATACCTGAATTGCGGGCGACAGTGATTTCCATTCCAGTACCAACGACGGGGGGCTCTGCTATTAGCAGTGGTACCGCCTGGCGCTGCATATTGGAACCCATTAATGCGCGGTTTGCATCATCATGTTCTAAGAATGGTATTAATGAGGCCGATATGCCGACCATCTGGCAAGGTGCTACATCAATGAACTGGGCCTCATCGGAGTCAATCCAAACGACATCGTTTCGGTGCCGAGCGAGTACTCTTCCAGCTAGAATTCCGCCGTGGGAGAAAGGAGTATCTGCGGGGACGACCAGGGCATCCGATTCCTCGTCAGCCCGAAGCCAGGCAACCCCCTCTGATGCTTTGCTTTTTTTCAGACGTCGATAGGGCGTAATCAGGAATCCTAATTCGTCCACTGATGCGAAAACGGCCAAGCTCGATATGAGGCCGATGTTGGTACCTTCGGGGGTCTCGATTGGGCAGATCCTTCCGTAGTGGGAGATATGGACATCGCGGACCTCGAAGCCCGCCCGTTTGCGATTCAACCCACCTGGGCCCAAAGCACTTAAACGACGTTCATGAGTAAGCATTGATAGCGGATTTGTTTGATCAACTACTTGTGACAATTCGCTTCGGCCGAAGAAGAAGTCGACCGCCGCCGCCAAGCTCTTGGGGTTTACAAGTGAACGGGGCGTGATATCGTCAGCGTCCTTCAGGCTCATTCGCTCCTGAACGGTCCGACGCATTTTGAGAAAACCTTTACGGAGTTCGTCGGTGGCGAGTTCATCAATCGTTCGCAGCCGGCGGTTGGCTAGGTTATCGATATCATCGACGTACGCGGAACCATCGCTGGCACGCAAATGCATTATGTAACGGATCGCGCTGATGTAATCCTCGGCTCTGAGTGACATCTCCTCTTCCGCGACATCCTGGTTTAACTTACGATTAATTCGAAATCGACCGACTTTGCCTAGACGGTATCGATTGGGATCAGAAAATCTCTCGCGAAAAAGTTCTACGGCCTTCTCAAGTTGGGGTGGATTTCCGGGGCGCAAGCGCTGGTAAATCTTCAACAGGGCTTCCTCCGTCGATGACGTCGAATCATCACGAAGGCTGTTCAAGATGCAGTGATCGGCGGGTAAGTCGAATATCTCGACTTGCTTGATTCCAGCGTCCGATACTTCAGTTGCCGCTTCAGCTGTGATGATCGAGCCACTGTCCAAAATAATTTCGCCGAACCGTTGGTGTTTGGGAGGATAGACGAGGTCATCGACGGAGATTGTGCCGCAAAGGCTGCTAGCCGCGTCATCGCGACCCATGCGGACAATTCTTGTTTCATAGAAGAGTCGTAGGATCGCCGCGTTGGTTGTGTACTTGGCATCCATTGCCCGCAGCAGAATCGTTGCTGGGAATTTTCCACTCTGGTCGATACGGACGACCAATGTGTCCTTGCGAGTGGTGGCCAACTCAACCCAACTTCCGCGCTCAGGGATTATTCGGCACGAGAATGCGTCACGGTCGCCACCGTCCGAGGTTTCCATAAAGTCTACGCCTGGTGAGCGGTGCAATTGACTCACCACGACCCGTTCGGCACCGTTGATGATAAATTCTCCTCCGCCAATCATGATCGGAAGGTCGCAGAGATATACCTCTTCTTCAATGGGTTGCTCTTTTTTCAAGCGGAAGTAGACTCGAAAAGGTCGCCCATATGTCAGCCGAAGTTGCCGACACTCGTCTGGACTATATCGAGGTTTACCCAGTTCATAGCGGAGGTATTCCAGTAGGAATTGTCCATCAAAACTCGCGATCGGAAAAATCTCGCGAAGAATTCCTTCCAACCCAAGTTGCTTACGTTGTTCCTGTTCGACGTCTGCCTGTAAGAAACGCAGGTAAGATTCTGTTTGAATCTTTGTTAGATCTGGAATGTCATATTCTTCCTGTCCCCGACCAAAACGTCGGATATTTTGAGACTGTATTCTTCGTTGTTCTGAGATTGCCATATTCGAACTCCGAAAACAATAACACGGATGAAGTCAAGCAAAACTAGAAATGACCGAGAATTGCTGGTGACGAAACGGTTCTTCCTCTAAAAGAAATAGCTCCCCTGAAACAGGGAAGCTATATCATGGGGCACCTAGCCGTTGACTCATTGGCAAATTGAGCTCGCTTGTTCCTAATTGAGCTCCCTTGTTCAAGGACACTAAGATACCAGGGAGGGGCGGAAGAAGCCGATATCTTGAGGTCTGTGATTATTTGACGTCGCAGACGCCCCCAGCTCCTTCGATTTCCTTTTTAATCTTGTCGGCTTCTTCCTTCGCTATCCCCTGCTTGAGCGGCTTCGGCACACCCTCGACCAAATCCTTCGCTTCCTTGAGGCCCAAGCTTGTGAGCGCGCGGACAACCTTGATGACACCAATCTTGTTCTCTCCAAATCCGGTGAGGATCACATCAAACTCGGTCTTCTCGGCCTGTTTTTGTGCCTCGGCGCCTCCGCCTCCGCCCGAAGGGGCAACGACAACACCAGCAGCAGCAGGTTTGATCCCATAGGCGGACTCCAGGTAGTCAGCCAATGATTTCGCTTGTAGTACCGTCAGAGAGACCATCTTGTCGCCCAGTTCCTTGATCGCCGAATCGACATCTTGCGCTGTTGTCATCATATTTGCCCTTTCTGGAGGTCAACGAGAGCATTTCGCTCAATACTAAACTAAATGAAATCAATTCTGCTCTCGCTCGCTGAGTTGTTGGATTTGCGAAGCAAGAGCGGCAGCCGGGGCGTTGATAGCGCCAATCGGAGCACAGGATACATGCGAGAGACCAGCAACTATTCGTCCTAACAGCTCCTCTTTACTCGGAATTTGACTGAGAACTTTCACGTCTTCAAGAGTGATTATTTGGCCGCCTAAGTAACCACCCTTGACGATTGCTCCGGGAAACGCCGTTTCCCAACGGAGGGCTTCACGGGCCAATCGCACCACATCAGAGCCCCAAGCGAGCGTCGTGGCACCAGACACCTGGCTGTCGCCGAGGCGCCAACCGCGGTCGTTTAACACGCACTTGGCGAGCGTATACCGCGTAAACAATATCGAAATTGATTGCTGACGACATGCGGCCCGTAATCGGTTATTCGCAATGCCGTCGAGTTTTGATATGTCAACGAAGAAGGCCTCCGTCACATCCTGGAGCTTGTCGGATAAATCCTTCAACATTAGTGATTTGACGACCTTACTCATGGAAACCCCGCGAACCGATCATGGAAACACCACTCTGTCACATGGATACACCACTCTGTCAGTGGCCACGACGCCCTTAGCATTGATGGGTCACTTGTTGAACATCTAGGCTGAGATCGAGATTGAAGGCAACATTGTCCCGGTTAGGTAAGCACTACGAACGTAGATCCCCTTCGAAGTGGTGGGCTTGATCGCCATCAGGTGCTTAAGGAATGCTTGCACATTCTCAACGAGCTGCAGCTCATCGAATGAAATCTTGCCAACCACACAATGTACGATACCGCCAGCGTCCACCCGAAATTCGACCTTGCCTGCTTTGTATTCTCGAATCGCAACCGCGACATCTGCCGTCACAGTGCCAGCTCTAGGGGACGGCATGAGTCCGCGGGGTCCCAAGATCTTCCCTAAGGGACCGACGACACCCATCATGTCCGGTGTTGCGATGGCGACATCGAACTCTAGCCAGCCTCCACGGATCTGGTCCGCGAATTCTTTCCCGCCGACATGGGTAGCCCCGGCATCCTTGGAAATCTGCACATTGGGACCCTGTGCGAACACGAGAACTCGTTTTGACTTTCCAATACCATGTGGCATGACAATCGACCCGCGCACGATCTGATCCGATTGCTTCGGATCAACCCCCAATCGAATCGCGACCTCGACCGTCTGATTGACTTTACTGCGACGAACTCCGGGCGGGAGTTTGTCTTCGAGAGATTTCAACTGCTGAACAGCATCTGTCAAAGACAGTGTTCCAAGAGTGAGGGTTGCATCACGAAGCGCCTGCATTCGCCGAGAAGTTCGTCGCATGGAAGTCCGCCTCTCAAATTAACTAAAGAATTCCTAAAGGGCCACAAGCCATTAAACTTAGTCTGTGACCCTAATTCCCATACTTCGCGCGGTGCCTTCAATAATTCGTGTGGCCGCAGTCATTTCAGAAGTGTTAAGATCAACAAGCTTCTCTTTGGCAATCAAGACAACCTGCGCCCGGGTCACCGTACCAACCTTTTCGGTGTTGGGTCTCGACGCTCCCTTGGCGACGCTGGCTGCCTTCTTCAAGAGCACTGCTGCCGGAGGGCTCTTAATGATGAACTCATACGAACGATCTGAATAAACCGTCACGATCACTGGGACAATCGTCCCGGCAATGTCTTTTGTCCGCGCGTTGAATTCCTGAACGAACTTGCCGAGATTAATTCCGTGAGGCCCCAATGCCGTCCCGACCGGAGGAGCGGGAGTAGCCTGTCCACCCGTGATCTGAACCTTGACTTGTTTGACAACATGCTTCGCCATCACTTCCTCTCAATTTGTGGAAACTTCAATTGCTACGGCTTTTCCACCTGCCAATATTCCAATTCCACAGGGGTTGATCGACCAAAAATCTCGATGAGTACGATGATTTTACCACTCGCTTCGTCGATGGAATCCACAGTGCCTTCAAAGGTATCAAACGTCCCTTCTTTGATTTTCACGACGTCGCCGCGATTGAGTGGAATCTTAATTTTGGCAGGCTCATTGACCAGTTCTTCTTGCCGCAACAGGCGGTTAATCTCCTCATTGCTCATTGCCGTGGGCAAGCCGCCAGTGCCTGTGAAATCACCAACACCCGTGGTGTCTCGCACCAAATACCAAGTGTCGTCATTCAGGCACATTTGAATAACGATGTAACCCGGATAGAGTTTCCGTTCGATGACGCGCCTGCGTCCTCCCTTTGTTTCAACCACCTTCTCCGTTGGGATCACAATTTGCCCAAACGAACCTTCAAATCCATCCCGACGAATCCTCCGCTGCAGGCTTTCCTTAATGGCACGCTCGCGATTTGTTTGAACCTTTAACACATACCAATTCAAACCCGGTGACTCCGGTTGGTCTGGAAGCGCCGTCTCGGGTTCATTCGATGCCACAGGACGCTACCTCCGATAGATCTGCAGAAACCCGATTGCCTCGAAGACCCATTGCCAAATGACGTCGTAGCAAAAAATAATGCCGGCCATCGCGGCAATCAAAACGAGCACCACGACCGTCGCGCGACGGACCTCCTGAGTCGTCGGCCAAGTCACTTTGTCAATTTCCGCCTGGACCGAGATCAAAAAATCCGCCCACCGGGGACGATTGAGCAACGCGATCGAAAGGGCCGCCGCCGCCGCAATCACTACCAGGCAGATTCCCAGCCATTCAATTCCAGCCTGCCGACGCGTGAACAAAGCCACGACAGACAACAGTAGCCAAGACAAAGCGGCAGTCGTCACACACAACGCAATTTGGCGCGTTGGTCGTCCTTGATTTCGTTTATATGTTGTCACCGCCATTTGCGAGCCGACCCCGCGAACCGATTAACGAGCCAAATCACGGGCGGAGGGACTTGAACCCCCAACCGCTGGATTTGGAATCCAGTGCTCTGCCATTGAGCTACACCCGTAGTTTCAACAAACCACAGCGAGCACTACTTCTTCCGCGACTCTTTATGCAACGTATGCCGACGAAGCCGAGGACAATACTTCTTTAGCTCGAGACGTTCCGTCCCTCGCGTCTCCTTCGAGACGCGGTAATTTCGATCACCACTCTCGGTGCATTCGAGCCACACATACTCGCGAGGCATTTCGTTACTCCAAGATGGAAGTCACCACGCCGGAGCCAACCGTCTTACCACCTTCACGAATTGCGAAACGGCTTCCCTGGTCCATCGCGATGGGTTTTCCGAGTTCGACTTGAACCTTGACGTTATCGCCGGGCATGCACATTTCCGCACCACCCAGCAGATTCGTCGAGCCAGTGACGTCCGTTGTCCGGAAGTAGAACTGCGGCTTGTAGCCATTAAAGAATGGCGTGTGACGGCCACCTTCCTCCTTACTCAGCACGTAGACCTCGCCCTCGAACTTCGTATGTGGTTTGATCGCCTTGGGAGCCGCCAGCACCTGGCCGCGTTGCACATCTTCTTTCTTCGTGCCACGCAGTAGGATGCCCACGTTGTCGCCCGCCATCCCAGAATCGAGCGTCTTATTAAACATTTCAACGCCCGTGCAAGTTGTTTCCATCGTCGGATTCAGGCCGACGATTTCAATTTTCTCACCAACCTTCACCGTACCCTGCTCAATACGGCCTGTCACCACGGTTCCGCGACCCTCAATCGAAAAGACGTCTTCAATCGCCATCAAGAATGGCTTGTCGGCGGCTCGCGGCGGCTCGGGTATGTGTGCGTCCAAGGCATCCATCAAATCGCCGATGCACTTGTTGGCGGCCGGATCCGACGGCGTATCAAGCGCCGCCCTGGCGTTGCCACGGATGATCGGGATCGTATCGCCAGGAAACTCGTATTTATTAAGAAGATCACGAATTTCCATCTCGACCAATTCGATCAATTCTGGATCGTCAACCAGGTCACACTTGTTGAGGAACACCACGAGAGCCGGCACGTTGACTTGGCGCGCCAGCAGGATGTGCTCGCGAGTCTGCGGCATCGGCCCATCAGCGGCGGAGACCACTAAGCACGCGCCGTCCATTTGAGCGGCACCGGTAATCATGTTCTTGATGTAGTCGGCGTGACCCGGGCAGTCGATGTGAGCGTAATGGCGCTTCGGAGATTCATATTCCACATGACTGACCGCGATCGTGACCGTCTTCGATGCGTCGCGAACTGTTCCACCCTTCGCGATGTCTGCGTAGCTCTTGAGGGTTGCCAGGCCCTTCGTGGACTGAACCGCTAGGATCGCGGCTGTCAGGGTGGTTTTACCGTGGTCGATGTGCCCGATCGTGCCCACATTCACGTGTGGTTTTTTTCTTTCAAACACTGCCTTTGCCATGTTGACTCCCTATAAGCTGTCGATTGCCTGAACTTTGCTGGATTCGACAATTTGCTGGATTCGACCAAGACGGAAAACGAAGGCTTCCAGATGCCTCAGAACGACAGATTACTGCAATCACCCGGAGGAGCTGCTAGTGGGACTTGAACCCACGACCTCGTCCTTACCAAGGACGCGCTCTACCGACTGAGCTACAGCAGCGAGAATGCAACGATGAAGCGAACCCCTTCAACTGACGACACCAATCTAGACACATCCACTGACGACACCAATTTAGACACATCCACGCGGACGCTGCAGGAGCGGGTGATGGGAATCGAACCCACGTGTCCAGCTTGGAAGGCTGGCGCTCTACCATTGAGCTACACCCGCAGACGGCGATTTCAGAGTACCTGTGCCTCTCAATTTCAATGATTTACTCGATTTCAATGATTTCATTGGGGGAAGCAGGATTCGAACCTGCGAAGGCTGAGCCACCAGATTTACAGTCTGGCCCATTTGGCCACTCTGGAATTCCCCCCGGTTATCACCCGCTCAGCTCCTCCAAGTTTCAAACCCTGGAACTGAAACGGCTGTGCCGAGGTTCTGGAAGCTAGCGGTGGGACTCGAACCCACAACCTCCGGTTTACAAAACCGGAACTCTGCCAATTGAGCTACGCTAGCGGTCGAAGCCGGCTCGATGGGGAGCGAAGGACTATAGCGGCGGCGCGCCCTAATGCAAGTCAGTCAGGCACGCCGGCGTCTGGAGAACAACAGGGTACTCGTAGCAGATTCGACTCGATCGCTGGGAGGCTCTTTGGCAGAGGTCTCGGGATTGTGGTGGATCGGTTGCCGCTACGCAAGCGATGCCGCAGCGCCGCGCACCAAGTCCATCCCCAATGTGGCATGCCGGCACGATCGGTCAGCGATCCTGGACTTCCTCGTATTGACCACCCATTTGGTACAGAGGCAGGAAGCGGTAGTAAACCTCCAGGCACAGGCTGCTCACGGCAGTCGAGAAGATGCGGCCGCCGTATGCTCCCCAGGGAGCACGGGGATCCCAACTGCCGGCGACGTGTCCCTTGGTGCGCTGTTCGGCGATCAGCGTGTCGCGCAGTGCTTCGTTCCACTGTCGCCACGGGCTGCCGCCGTATTGGTACATCGCCAGAGTGCCGTAGTACCAGTAGTACAAATTATGCCCAGAGGCCCGCGGCAACCGTTGCAGCATGTGCTGAACGGCCTCGGTGCTGGCGGGATTGGTTCGTGAGATACCCAGCATCTGTTTACAGAACAAAGCCTCGGCGGTCATCGAGTCGGTCGGTGGTAACAGTTGGCCTCCCACCAAACGATAGCCTGCCAGGCCTTTGTTTTGGCCGAGGCTGCGAACTTTCAGGAACTGGACCATCTTGGACTTCGCGTTTTCAGGGATGGAAAGCCCAGCGATTTCCGAACTCTTCAAGGCCATCAGTTGCCAGCCGAAGATGCTCATGTCACTGGATTGGCCATTGACGTACCGCCAGCCGCCATCCGGATTCTGATTGTCGATAATATAGGCCACGGCGCGGGCCAACGGTTCTCGCAAGCGAGTCGTCGAAGAAAGGTCACTTTGCATGCCGATCGCCTCGGCGAGCGAATAGGTCGCCATCGCATGGCAATACATTTGTTCAAAATGCGTCGCCTGGCCACCCAGGTATCCATCGGCTCGCTGTTGACGGATCATCCAACTCAGCGTGCGATCGATCTGGTCGGCGTATTGACCTTCCTCGTGCGTGTACCCGGCGCCGAGAAACGCGAGCAGCGAGAGAGCCGTCAAGCCGGTATCGGCATCTTTGCCGACGTATTGGCGCCCTTCTTCATCGATCTTCACTTGGCCGGCGTGCCCTGAGCAGCGATTGCCGTCGGGGCAATGAACGTCATAGCCGTCGGCGTCCCAAAACCCTTCGGGGTCTTGGTGCGCGGCGAGCCAGCGGAGACTCAGCTCGACCGCACGTTCCGAGGCGTCGGTGCCGCCGAATTTGCGAGCGACTTCGCGGCGACGCGCGAGGTTCCGGCCTTCGTAGATCAGCGGCACGGTCGTTCGTTTGCCCAACCTAGACGATTCGAAATTTGGCTGAACGGGACGAGGCATCAGGCCATCGTTCGGAATCTCCGTGCGAATTCCGTCACGGACATCGACGGCATTGCCGGGAATCGCATCGGGGGCTTGAGCCTTTCGTTCGAAGTGGAATTTTTCGGGACCATCGGAGTCTTGGCCACGAGCTGTCTTGACGCGTAGACGCGAAAACGGAGACGAGGCGACGGACCCGCCGGAGTTTCCGCCGGCCGGATGATCGGCGACGGCGCCGGTTTCGTCGGCGGCGATCGAGGCTGGCGCCGGGCCGGACCGGCGCGGGCCGGATTCTTTGATTCGAGTTTGGCTGGGACTGGCGGCCGCAGTTGGGGCGGTCGCGATCGTTTCCGGGAGCAAGAATGGCTTCGACGATTCGAATTGCGGGGCGACTCGATCCACGCTGCCGACGTTCGGCTGCCGAGCCGTCGCGTCGGCTTGTGCTCCGGATTGATTGCGTCGTTGCAGCGGTGCCAGGGACGGAACACTCACGTCGGGACGAGCCTCAGCCGTCGGATCGTCGATCTTCAACGGCGCCGCGGCTTCCACACGAGTCGGTGCTGGCTCGGCCGACTGTTTGAGTTCCGGCCGGACAGTCGGCTCATCGGGCAAAGCGGTCTTGTCCGTGACCTGAACATCCGGTGGCATGAGCGGATCGGGGCGACGCTGCGGTCCTTCGACACGTTGTCGTTCAGTCTGCGAGCGGTTCGTGCGGATCAACTCTTGGTCCGGCGCGTCGGGTAGTTTTTCCCAGACGCGCGTGTTGCCGGATTTCGGCGCAGCGAGCTGTTCATCCACCTCCGCCAACTTGGCGCTGATTTCAATCTGCTGTTGGTGTGAGTCGCGCTCGTCAGCTCGCGCGAAAGACAGACGTTCCGGGGGATTGACGGCGACCAATCCGAACAGACACGAAACGTGAAAGAGCAGCGAGAAGATCAGCGACTTCCATTCGATCGAGCGATCGCCCCAGCGAGTCACCAGCATCGTGACCAGATGCAGCGACGCGAGTCCGAAGCCCGTTGCGAGCGTGCTCCACAGCACCATCTCGACGATGTCCACTGGTTGCGACAGCAACGACGCCACCCGTTCAACGATTTCCGTCGCGGCGAGAAGCGATGAAGGAAACATGACAGGTTCTTGATTTCTACAATTCTCGAAACTGCTTGGCCAACGTCGACTTCTTGATTTGGACTTTTTGGCGAATAGACAGCACGTCCGTGAGGAGACATTGATGTCCAGATCGTCTGGGCTTTCGGTGTCGGACGAAGAGGGATGGTCACCACTTCCCGCCCCCTCGTCAATCCGCGTTTTGTACTCAGGCGGTTGAGTCGCCTTTGCCCGACTGCTTCGCTAACCTGTCGTTGCTCACCGCCGTGGTCAGTTGTCTTCCGTGCCGCGGCCAGCCGCTTCGGCGGCCAATCCTGAGTCCCACCTTTATCGTGAGGTTCAAATCATGAAATTCTTCCAACTCGCGTGTCGAGTGACCGTCGCAGCGGGTGTCATCGCGACTGGCTCTGTCCCGGCCAATGCCGAATGGGGTGATCTCGAAGGTCAGTTCGTTTTGGAGGGCGACATCCCGGCTGTCAAGCAATTCGATTCGACCAAAGAAGAGGCAGTCTGTGGCAAGACGCTCCCGAGCGAAGAGCTCGTCGTGAACGAAAAAAACAAGGGTATCCGCTACGTGTTCCTCTTCCCGGCCGCGTCGAAGAAGCCCAGCAAGGTGCATCCAGACCTGGCGGCGTCGAAGGAAAAGGAGATCGTCTTCGACCAGAAGAAATGCACTTTCCTTCCGCACGCGCTGTTCGTCCGCACGGACCAGACCGTCTTGGTGAAGTCGAGCGACCCCATCAACCACAACACGCGTACGGCTCCGATCCGCAATCAGCCGCTGAACGTCATCATCACGGCCAACCAAAAGGATCCGTTGAAGGTCGAATTCAAAGGCCCCGAAAGCCTGCCGATGCAAGTCAAGTGCGACATCCATACTTGGATGAGTGCGTGGTGGCTGGTGCTCGATCATCCCTACGGGGCGATCACCGATGAAGACGGCAAGTTCAAGATCGAGAAGCTGCCGGTCGGCGATCATGAATTCCGCGTCTGGCACGAGCAGCCGGGCTACATCGAGAAGGCTTTCAAGTTCACGATTAAGCCGGGCAAGAACGAACTCCCGCCGATTAAAGTGCCGGTCGACAAGCTGAAATAGAAGTTGTCGCGAGTCGGATGAACGTGCGATCTGTTCGTTCTCTCTTGTCGCAGCCCGGTTGCTCTCGCGGCCGAGCTGCTCTCGTTCTGCTCGTTCCCAAGCGGAGCTTGGGAATGAGCGGAACGAGAGATTTGTCAGAAATCGGATTCCGGAGTCGCCATGCAGCACCTGCCGCAAGTCATCTTGAGTGCCTTCGCGGACGAAGCCGCCAATCACAAGACGGCGCTCGAACAACTTTCCGCGCTCGCCGCCGTGGGCTTGACGCACTACAGCCCGCGATTCGTCGACGTCAATTCGACCGGCGCTGTCAAGCACGTCGTCTCGCTCGGCAAGGCCGAGTACCAAACGCTGGCGAAACTGCACTCGGAGTACGGCGTGCGCGTCACGAGCATCGGCTCGCGGATTGGCAAGGTGAAGCTGAAGGCTGCCGACGACGGCTCGCACAACAAATTTGTGCCGTTCCAGGAGTACCTCAAAACCGAGGTCGCCTCGACGATCAACGCCGCGCAGGCGTTGGACACTCGACTGATTCGTGGTTTTTCGTTTTACCCGCCGCGCGGCGAGAACCCCCAAAGCTACTTTCAGCAAACGGTCGATCAAATCGGCCAAATCGTCGACTTGTGCGCGAAAGCCGGCTTAGTGTACGGAATGGAAATCGAGCCGAACCTGATGGGAGACACTGGCCCGATGATGGCCAAGCTGGCTCGCGCGGTGAAGCGAAAGAACATGCTGCTGGTTTTTGACGCTGGCAACGTCGCGTGTCAGAACAAGACTCCGATGGAGTGCTTCCAAGAGTATTTGGAGATGCGCGATCATCTCGGCTGGATGCACGTCAAGGACTACAAGATCGACTCGACGCTGACTTGGACCGGTATCGTGGACGAAGAGCGATTGAAGAATTTCGTCCCGTGCGACTGCGGCGACGGCGGGCACGATTTGGTGCTCAAAGACTTGCGCGAACATCTGCCCAAGTTGGAAAAACGCATCAAGCAGCTTGGTGCTCCCGGCTTTTTCTTGGAAGTCGAACCGCACCTCAAAGGTGGTGGTCAATTTGGCGGCTTCAGCGGACCCGACGGCCTGGGAGTCGCGGTGCGATCGCTCTGCCGGTTGCTCAACTACGTGCAGATCGGCTATCAACTCCGTACGTTTGATGACATCCGAACTCTTCGCGGGTTCTAAAACTGTCAGCCCAGTCCCCACTGGGTTCGCCTACTCATCACTCATGTCCATCGACATACAGCAGTACTGCGAATTGCTCGTCTGCCCTGTCTGCCGCTCAAAGCTGGTGGTCGACGGACACAGCTTCGTCTGCCGTTCGCGCGATTGCCGTTTGCGGTTCGCGGTCAAGGACGACATTCCGGTCATGTTGGCCGATGAAGCTCAGATGGTTTCTTTGGAAGTCTGGGCCGCCATGATCGAACCGATCTCGGCCGTGAATGCCGGTGCCAATTGAAAAGCAGGGGAAGGGGGGAGCCGTCAAATGCAAGTCGACACCACGGCGATCCCTGGATTGCTGGTCATTCAGCCAAAGGTCTTTCGCGACCCGCGTGGATTTTTCACCGAGACCTTTCAACAGCAACGTTATCGCGACGCCGGCATCGCTGCCGAGTTCGTGCAGGACAACCTGTCACGCTCGTCGAAAGGCACCTTGCGTGGTTTGCACTATCAGATTCAGCACCCGCAAGGAAAGCTGCTTCAGGTTTTACAGGGCCGAATTTTCGACGTCGTCGTTGATCTGCGAAAGTCCTCGCCAGCGTTTGGTCGCTGGCTGGCGTTTGAACTGAGCGATGACGACTTCCGCCAGGTTTACGTGCCGCCCGGTTGTGCTCACGGTTTTTATGTGCTCAGCGAGACCGCCGACTTCGCCTACAAATGCAGCGACTACTACTTTCCGGAGCATGAA
>CAYSHJ010000022.1:0-4599 GCA_964430385.1 uncultured Planctomycetaceae bacterium | reverse complement strand
CCGGCTCCGGCAAGACGACGCTGTTGAACACCATGTCGAGCTTCATCAATCCCGATCAACGAATCCTCACGATCGAAGACGCCGCCGAATTACAGTTGCAACAAGATCACGTGCTGCGTCTGGAAACTCGCCCAGCGAACGTCGAAGGCAAGGGACAGGTCACGGCCACGGATTTGGTGAAGAACGCCCTGCGTATGCGTCCCGACCGTATCATCATCGGCGAGTGCCGCGGTGCCGAAGCGCTCGACATGTTGCAGGCCATGAACACCGGCCACGAAGGCTCGATGACCACGATCCACGCTAACACGCCCCGCGACGCCGTCTCGCGTTTGGAAACCATGATCGCGATGGGCGGTGTCGAACTGCCGATCCGAGCCTTGCGTTACCAGTTCGCCTCGGCCGTGAACATGATCATTCAAGTCAACCGCCTGCAGGGGGGGCCGCGTCGCATCACGTCCATCACGGAAGTGTGCGGCATGGAACAAGACGCGATCATCATGCAAGAAATCTTCAAGTTCGTTCAAGATGGGATCAGCGAAGAGGGCAAGGCGTTCGGCCACTTCGAGGCGACCGGCGTGCGGCCCTCGTTCATGCACCGACTGGAATCCGCAGGTATTCGTCTGCCCACAAATTTGTTCGCCGCGCGTCGGCTGGGTGGGAAATAGCGACCTCCGTCTCGCCGGTGTCAACACCGTCGAGTCGACATTCGCACAAGTTTCGCACAAGGCTGCCTGACGAAGGAGTCACATTTATGTCCATCGGGCTCATCTCCATCGCCGCATTCGTGTTCGTGGCCACGTTGGTGGCCGGCATCTATTACGTCTCCAAGGATTTTGGCAAGACGTCCCAAGAGGAACGTCTCGAGTCGTTGACCGGCCGCCGCAAGGAAGTGTCTGAAGGCCAAAACTTGTCCAAGGGGGAGCTCCTGAAGGAAACAGCGTCCGGGGCATCCAGCCTGATGAAACAGGTGAGTCGCAAGTTCACGGGATTAGGCACGTATCTTGAACAAGCGAACTGCCCAATCTCTCAGGAAATGTTCCTGTGCCTGATTCTGGCGGGAATGGGATTAGGAGCGTTGGCAGGCTTCGTCTTGAGGCTGCCAAGACCTCTGTACCCCGTGTGCGGAATGTTCGTCGGCAGCCTGCCGACGATTTGGGTTTGGTGGCGTCGCCGCAGTCGTTTCAAACGATTTGGCATGCAGTTGCCCGACGCGATGGGTTTGATTGGCCGAGCTCTACGTGCCGGCCACAGCTTGGCGTCGGCACTGAACGTGATCTCGGAAGAGATGCCCGTTCCCATCGCCACGGAGTTCGCCATGGCTTTCGAGGAGCAAAACCTCGGCGTTCCGATCGACAAGGCTCTGAAGAGCATGCTCAAGCGGATGCCGAACATGGATCTCAAGTTCTTTGTGACGGCGGTGGCGATTCAGAAGCAATGTGGCGGCGACCTCGCGGAGATTCTCGACAAGATCGCACATATCATCCGCGAACGTTTCAAAATCATTGGCCTTGTGTCGGCGTTGACCGCCGAGGGACGCCTGAGCGGCATCGTCTTGATGGCGTTGCCACTGGGACTGTTCGTCGCCGTGTACGCACTGAACCCCGAATATGTGATGTTACTGTTCAGCGACGAGAACGGCCGCAAGATGGTCTTTGGGGCCGTCGTCATGCAAATCGTCGGTGCCTTCGTGATCAAGAAGATCGTCAACATCAAGGTCTGAAAAACGACAGAGACGCTCGGAGCATATCATGGACATTATGCAGATCCTGCCGTGGGCGATCTTCGGCTTTATCACCTGCGTGGTGCTGGGCTTTCTGTCACTCATGAGTTCTCGCAAGTCGCGAACTCTGGAACGACTCGAAGAGTTCCGAGACCCCACGCTGCGCGAGAAGGAAAAGCTGGCAAAAAAGAAGACTGGCATGGCCGCCGCATTCGAAAGAGCGGCGCCAAAACTTTCGCAAGCACTCACTCCCAAGAGCGAAATCGAACGGAATAATCTGAAACTGCGGCTGGCCAATGCCGGCTTTTACAGCCCGAACGCGGCGTCGATATTCTTGACCATCAAACTGCTGTTATTGGGTGTTTTCAGTGTGGCCGGCGCCGCCACCGGATTCACCGTGTGGGGCTTCACGATGAAGGGTTGGTATGCCGTCCTAGGTGGGGCAGCGGCGGGGTTCTACCTTCCGGAAGTGGTGCTGACGCTGATCAAGGGCGGACGCCAGGACAGAATTTTTTTACAGCTGCCGGATTCTTTGGACCTGCTCGTGGTTTGCGTCGAAGCGGGATTGGGGCTCGACGCTGGCATGCGTCGCGTGTCGGAAGAGCTCGCGGACACGGCGCCGGATATTTGCAGCGAGTTCGATCGTTGCAACATGCAGCTCCAAATGGGCAAACCGCGCCGCGAATGCCTTCGCGAACTGGGCCTGCGCACAGGTGTCGACGACGTCCGTTCGCTGGTAACCACGCTCATCAACGCCGAACGCTTCGGCTCGCCGGTCGGTCCCGCCTTGCGAATCCAGTCCGATACCATGCGGACGAAACGCCGGCAACAAGCGGAAGAACGAGCTCAGAAAACAGCCGTTCAAATGCTGTTCCCGCTGGTGCTCTTTATCTTTCCGGGAATCTTCGTCGTGCTGGTTGGACCGGCCGCGATCATGATGATGCAGAACCTCTTCAAGTAGGACATGAACTCCACAAGGGGTCGTGTCGATGCGGAAGCATGAACTCCCACGAATTGATTCACGACATCGACCAACCTTCAGGCAAGACGCTGTCCTTGGGAATCACGATGATGCCATCACGCACGTAGATATTCTTGAGATCGCAGTTCGGTTCCAATCTCGCGTGGCGATTAACGTGGACTCCGCGACCGATCGCGCAGTTCTTGTCGGCGATGACGCCTTCCAACACGCTGTCGGGACCGATACCCAAACTCGGCCGGCCTTCGCGAGCGTTGCGTGTTCGCAGCTCGTTGGAGTCATACGAGTCGGCACCCATCAAAATCGAATTACGAATCACGGCGTTGTTTCCGATCTGACAACGCAGCCCAATCACGCTATTCTCGATGACACAGCCACGACCGATGACGCAGCCGTCGGAGATCAGGCTGTTGCTGACCGTCGAGCCTTCAATGCGCGTCGAGGGAAGATGTCTCGCTCGCGAATAAATCGGAGCCTGCTCGTCCGCGAATTGGAACGGCGGATTCGCCAAGGCCAGCGCCAAGTTCGCGTCGAAGAACGAACGGATCGTGCCGACGTCTTCCCAATAGCCGTCGTACAAATGCACGGCCACATTCTTCACGCGGATTGACATCGGGAAGACTTCCTTGCCAAAGTCTCGATAGTCGTTCTTCCGCAACACATCGACCAGGAAGTCGCGGTTGAATAAATAAATACCCATGCTGGCGAGACAATCCCGACCACGGCTGGGAATGCCTTTCGAATCGAACCAGGCCGGCTCGGTGTGGACCATGCTAAGTTCATCATCGGTGGTCGGCTTTTCCAGGAAGCCCTTTACAAAACCCTGTTCGTCGATCCGCATGATGCCGAACGACCGAGCGGCCTCGCGATGTACGGGCAGTGCCGCGATCGTGGCATCCGCTCGCGCCTCGACGTGCGTCGCCAACATCTGTTGGTAATTCATGCGATAAATCTGATCGCCCGAAACGATCAGTACATGCTCGATGCCGGGCTGCTCGAAGTACCGCAACTGTTTGCGCACGGCGTCGGCGGTCCCTTGATACCACAGCTCGCCTTCGGAAGTCTGTTGAGCCGCCAGAATCTCGACAAACCCGCCGTCGAACCGATCGAACGCATACGTCTGTCGGATGTGCCGATGCAAGCTGACCGAGTTGAACTGCGTTAGCAAATAAATCTGATTGATGCCGCTGTTGATACAGTTCGAGATCGGAATGTCGATCAATCGAAACTTGCCACCAAACGGCACGGCTGGCTTGGACCGAAATTCCGTCAGCGGAAACAATCGCGATCCTTGGCCGCCGCCTAAAATGACACACACCATTTTTTTCATGCTGTCGCTCTTGCTCATGGATAGACACACACGTTGTAGGTTCTCGTGAGGCGAGATTGTATGCCTGCCCAAAGTTCACCTGCCACCGTCCGACAAAACTCTAATCACTGAATCATTCGCCCTGTCCCGCGGCGCCGCCGTCAGGGAGAGGCCCGCCGATGTTCGTTCAAGCCCCCGATGCTCGTTTAAGTCACAGTTGAATCTTGAATCTCGGCTGATCGCAACTTAGAGTTCTCACGCCAATTGATGCTCAGTCAGCAACAGCTCGCTGCATGTGGTCATGGACAGGTAGCTCAGTCGGTAGAGCACAGGACTGAAAATCCTGGTGTCGGCGGTTCGATCCCGCCCCTGTCCACTTTCCTTACAAGAGGTTGTGTCGATTCGGTGGGACGGCGTTTTGTGGTGATGATCGTCAGAAAGGGGGCCAGCGTGAGGGGCGAATGAGCGTTGAAAAGGGAGCCACCGTTGAGCAGCGATCCGAGCCGAGAGTTGTGGTGATGAGCACCAGACTCTTGGGGGGATCGAAGGATGTTGACGGTGGCGCAGTACGAAGTGATTCGTCGGAAGGTA
>CAYSHJ010000021.1:0-4078 GCA_964430385.1 uncultured Planctomycetaceae bacterium | reverse complement strand
ATGCGGCATCCTGAAATCCATGGCCACGCGGAAGGCGTTCTTGTCGGACATCAATCATCGAATCCGTTTTGTCTACCTGCCGAAACACAGCTCGTGGCTCAATCAGATTGAGATCATCTTCGGGATCATTCATCGCAAGCTATTGCGAGGCGGAAACTTTATTTCGGTGGCCGACCTGGAATCACAACTCCGAGAGTTCATGAACTATTACAACACCACAATGGCCCACCCCTTCGCATGGACCTACACCGGAAAGCCAATGCAAAAGGAAAGCCGCCCCAAATTCGTCTCGCCGCATCGTCGCGTTAAGCTGAACAAAAGCCAGAGCCTGGCAAAACCACTCACCTCATGCGCCGCTGTTTGAGAGATGTGGCACTAGTCTTATCTTATGTCTTATTGTGGTTAGTCGCTTTTATGAAGATACACCCCCTTGACCTGGAGCGCTTCAGAGCCACGTCGGCGATGCCTGACCAGACACCTGCCCCGTGGCGTCCGACACCAACGGGGCAAGTTTCTCAAGGGGCCGATCCCGTGGGATTGGCTGACAAAGGCGGTGGACCTTCCCGGCAAGGTGTTGGCTCTGTCGCTGGTGTTGTGGCGGGAGGTGGGCTGCCAAAAGTCCTACACAGTGCGACTATCACCGTCTGCGGTGAAGGCGTTCGGCGTTTCGCGGACCACGGCCTACGTCGCCCTGACTCGTTTGGAGCACGCGGGACTCGTCTCCGTCGAACGCCACCGGGGACGCGCCCCCCGCGTGACGATCCTCGATTCCGACAAACAGCCGTGACCACACCGGCGGGACATTTCCCGTCCGGCGCGCGCGGGACTTTCTGAACGCAACGTGCAAAACAAACTGCTGACGTGGCCGCGATCGCCGCAGCCGATAACATCCTCGAACCCAACCTTTGCCCGCTGCGGATTGCGACGACCTGAGAAGCGTCGCATCCGTGGCGGGTCTTCTCAGAAAGGTCCACCGTCATGTCCGGCACCTATCGACCGACGATCATTCGCTTTTACGACGCTCACGGCCGGCAAGTCCGCAAAGGGACGCCGGGAGCGCGGCGAGTTCGTGAGAAGTCGAAAACGTATTGGGGGCGGTGTGCTGATGCGAACGGCAAAGTTCGCTCCGTCTCGTTGTGCGACGATGAAGACGCTGCCGAAGAAATGTTAGCCGCGATGAAGCAACGAGCCAAACGCGAAGCGCGAGGCGACATCGACCCGTTTGAAGTTCATCGGCAACGGCCGTTGGCCGAGCATCTTGCCGATTTCGAGGCCGCGCTGTTGGCCAAGGAAGCGACCGACAAACAGGCGGCACAAGCCACGGCCCGCTGTCGAAAGATCATCGACGCTTGCGGATTCAAGAAGCTGGCGGACCTGTCGCCGTCCGCCGTGGCCACGTACCTCCGCGAACGTCGCCAAGCGGGGCTGTCGGTTCAAACCAGCAACCACTACCTCGCCGGCATCAAGTCGTTCGCCAATTGGCTCGTGAAGAATCGGCGGATGCCTGCGAATGAATTGACGCACTTGGCCAAGCTCAACGCCAAAGTGGATCTCCGACACGAACGCCGGGCGTTATCCACCGACGAATTGACGCGGCTCATTCAGGCGACCGAGAACAGCCAGACGACGTTTCGCGGGCTGGACGGTGGAACGCGAGCGCTGATCTACCGAGTTGCGGCGATGACCGGGTTGCGAGCCAATTTATGCGGAGTTCCGAATTATGCGAAGTTGCGGGCCGCCAACCCGAAATCGGTTGTGCTGAGGGACGGCCCGACTCCGCATAATCCGTTACAGGCCGTCGAGGAATTTCAGGAGGTCATCTTTGACTTGGAACCGTCCCTTGCGAACGGATGGTTCGTCTAATTTCTCCAACGCACGTTGCTTCATCGCCAGGTCAGCCTCAATGTATTGATGTGTCGTTTCCGAACTTTGATGCCCCAGCCACAAGGCGATCACGGAGATGTCCACGCCTGACTGCAACAAGTGCATTGCGGTCGTGTGTCGAAAGGTGTGAGGCGAAACCGTTTTGCCGCGTAGCGATGGACAAGACGAGATCGCTCCTGCCAACGCTTGGTGCAGACGGTCTTCAACTCCTGAACGCGACATGGCTTGACCGTACCGGTTTGGAAACAGCGGCGTCTCTGGGTCGGCATTGATCTCTTTCAACCAGTTGGTCAGCAATGCGGTCGTGGTCTTCCACAGAGGGACTTGGCGTTCCTTGCGCCCCTTGCCACGGATTCGCACCGCTCGCGTCGGAGTGAGCGTCACATCTCCGCGACGCAGGCTGATGGCTTCGGAAACCCGCGCACCGGTGTTGTAAAGCATGGTCAGTAGCATTCGATCACGGCGACCATTCCAAGTTTCAAGGAGCGGTGCCGTGATGATGGCCGTCACTTCTTCGCGGGTGAGGTAGCCCAGCAGCGGCCGGTGAAAGCGTTTTGCGGGAATCGCCAAGACACGCTGGGCGATAGCCAAAATGCTCGGATCGCGAGCTTGCGCGTACTTCATGAAGGAATGCAAAGCTGCCAGCCGAGTATTTCGCGTGCGAACGGAGTTCTGACGACGTCGCTCCAGATCGTCGAGGAACGCCAGTACGACCGGTGCGTCCAAGTCTTCCGGTGTGAGCATTTCCGGAGCTTTGTGCCTGCGCTTGTGGCAGTACTCCAGTAGCAGGCGGAAGGTGTCACGGTACGACGCCACCGTATGAGCGCTCACGTTTTGTTGCTGGATCAGTCGATCGCAAAAGAAGTCCTGGACGAGAACCGCGAAGCTGGGTCTGTTGGGCAATCGTGTCATGGCTGGCCCTCCTGGTGATCGAAGGCCGCACCTGGCTGAAATCTGTCCGACACCCTTTCGAGTAATTCGGGGGTCGCCGTCAGATACCAATAGGTATCGTGAATCGTGGCATGTCCCAAATAGGTCGACAGCGCGGCGATCGAATGGGTGACGTCGTCGCCCGTGTCATACCAGCGCTCCACACGGCGGCAGGCGAACGTGTGGCGCAGATCGTGAATGACCGGACGCGGTCGGTGCCCACGCCCGATAATGCCGGCACCATCACACAGTTCGCGAAAGACAACTTGCACCTGTTTGTAGGCCAGCGACTGGCCGCGATCGGTGACGAAAAACCGATCGGTTTGCAACCAAGGGACGAGTCGGTCACGAGCACGTGCGTAAGCGACCAAGCGCTTGGTGACGGATCGATGCAACGGCACCAGCCGTGACTTGCGGAACTTTGTTTCCCTGATGCTCAGCACCCCTTGCTGGACGTCGAAGTCCGAACGAGTGAATCGCAGTGCTTCTGAGATGCGCAACCCAGTGCAGGCCAGCAGACCGATCAACGTGCTGTAGCTCCGCGGCTTCAAGCGATCCGCTGGTGGCAATCGCCGTGCTGCGGTGATCAAGGTTGACAGCTCGACGTCGGTGTAGACATGGGGCGTATTGCGCCGGTGAGCCGGACCAAGCAAGCCCTGCGGTGGAATTTCCGTCTTCGGCTCGAAGATGGCGAGATACCGGGCAAAGCAGCGCACAATCTCTAACCGGCGAGCCCATCGCAGGGGATCCTTGGTCGCCGGAAGGCGAGCCCATCGCACAGCCAGTTCCGTGGTCAGCGGCCCACGATGCTTGATGCGGTCGGCGTGCTTCCCGAACTGCCGCAAGCACGCTCCTTCCGAGCAAAGTTTGTAACCCAGATCGTGGCGATAGGTCAGATACCGCTCGACCTTGTTCGTCATTGTTTTTTGACCGCTCATGATTGCGCTCCTTTTGGCCAAGGAAGCGCGACGGCTGCCAATTGTTCGAGATTCACTTTGGCATAAATGGCGGTCGTATCGAGACAGCGATGGCCCAAAACATCCGCCACCTGTTTAAGACTCGCGCCGCGCCGATACATGAGCGTGGCGGCTGTGCGCCGCAAGGGGTGTGTGCCGGTCCAACTTTGACAGCCTTCAACCTTGGCGAACGCCCGACGAACAGCACCGCGAACCACCTTGCAAGTCGCCGAGGTGCCAGCGGGAATCGTCAAACGAACGAACAGTGAACGGCACCTTGTCGTGGGCCGGCCGCGTCGAAGATATTC
>CAYSHJ010000020.1:0-10805 GCA_964430385.1 uncultured Planctomycetaceae bacterium | reverse complement strand
CACAAAGCGGCGGAGCGTGGCCTCACGTTGGCGGCCGTACTGGAACAGGTCGCGCGAGTCCTGATGACTGCCGCCGGAACGCCGCCGAAATTCAGTCATTGTTTCGCCGGTGATCAGCCGGGAGTGTTTCGTCTGACGATTCAGTTTGAAGAGGAACGCCTGTGCCGGACTTGCTTGGAGGTCGCGCGCCAGTGTGTTCTCGCAGCGGTTAATGACGAACCGTTCGATGCTCCGATGGAGTTCCAAAAGCTGGAAGATTTGGCGGATGACGTCCGATTGGGTCCCAGCACTCGTGCCATCTTGCACGCGGCCGCGGCGCGCGGCATTCCGTTTCGACGCCTGACGACCAGCGGCAGCTTGGTGCAGTTGGGCGAAGGAAGGTTGCAGCATCGCATCTGGACCGCCGAGACCGATGAGACCAGTTCGATCGGCGAAGATATCGCACAGGACAAACAACTCACCAAATCGCTGCTCTGGTCGGTGGGTGTTCCGGTTCCAGAAGGTCGCGTGGTCTACACATCCGAAGAGGCCTGGAACGCCGCCCAAGAGATCGGTTTCCCGGTGGTGGTCAAACCGCAGGATGCCAACCACGGGCGTGGAATTTCGTTCGATCTGACGAATCGGGAAGAGCTCAACGAAGCGTTCGACCTGGCGTTGTGTGAAAATAGAAATGCGAACAAGGGAGTCATTGTCGAGCAGTTTGCTTTCGGGCGAGCTCACCGTTTGCTGGTGGTGGGAGACCGGCTGATCGCTGCGGCTCGGGGAGAAATGGATGCCGTTGTGGGTGACGGCAAAAGCACGATTGCCGAGCTCGTTGAAGAGGCGAATTGTGATCCCCGTCGCGGCGAGAATTACAGCCACCCGCTGGAGCCCATCTATCTCAGCGAACTGACGTTTTTGGAACTGAAGAAACAGGGCCTCAACACGCAGTCGATTCCAGAGGCTGGTCGCGTGGTGACCATGCGAGTCAACGGGGATCTCACGACCGACGAAACCAGTGAGGTACATCCTGCTGTCGCCGAGAAGGCCGTGCTGGCGGCGCAAACGGTCGGCTTGAACATTGCTGGCTTGGATGTCATCGCCGAGGACATCGGGCGGCCCCTGGAAGAACAGGGAGGCATGATCATCGAGGTCAATGCCGGACCGGGGCTGTCGATGCATGTGGAGCCGCTTTACGGTCAGCCGCAGCCGGTCGGCGATGCGATTGTCGAATTGATGTTCCCCAGCGGTGAGGACGGCCGTATTCCGATCGTCGGTGTCTCGGGCGGGCGACAGTCCGCCGAGATTGCACAACTCATCGCCGCGCTGCTGCGAAAATTACAGCGTCGGGTGGGACTGGCCGTCGGTCCTCAGGTCGCAGTTGACGGTCAGCGGCCGTACGTCATGAAGTCGTCGAGCCGTGACCGCATTCACTCGCTGTTGCTGCACCCGGACGTCGAGGCCGCGGTCTTCGAGGCCGATCCGACGGAAGCTCTCGCCGTCGGACTCGGCTGTGAGCGTTGCGACGTTGCGGTCGTCAGTGCCATTGATTCTGCCAGCGCGTCCGCCGTCATTTCTCTCTCCGCCGATGGAGTCTTGCCACTCGTGCGCGCCGTACCGCCCGAAGGAGCCGCGATCCTGCCGTCCGAATCGCCGCACGTGGAATTGTGGATCTCCGCCTGTCGCGGTCACGTCGTGCTTTGTTCCCTTGCCGGAGAGACGCTCCGCTTGAGCGACCACCAAGCTCGTGGCGGCCGAGTCGCATTCTTTCTGAAAGACAGCCTCGTGCTGGCCACCGGTCCGAACGCATTCTTCCTGTCGCTCAAAGGTGTCGACAAGAAATCACCCACCGCGCGCGAGCATCTACTCCCGGCCGTCGCCGCCGCGTGGTCGATTGGCGTCCCCGTTGAATTGCTGCGCGACCTGCTAGGCCGAACCGGACTGAATGGCTGAGAATATCCTGGCGCTTCAGTTCGATGTCCTGCAAACAGGTTGCTTACGTCGGCGTCGGTCCAGCGACGAAACTTAATCGCCGCCGCCACAGCCGCTGTGTCCACGCCTGCTTCTGGTCGAAGACGGCGAGCGACCGCGCGGTCAACGAAAACGACGCTCCGCCCGGCCAGTGAACTGCTTTGGAATTTGGTCGCGCCGTGTCGAGCACTGGCCACCAAAACGTTTGACTCGGCAGAGCCGGCAACACGAAGGACACGTCCGTCGGTGATGAATTCAACAGCATCAACATTGTCGCGCCGGTGATCTGCCGACCTTGCTCATCGACCTCGTCGATCAAGTCGCCCGCCAGCCGCATGCCAACGCACCGCGCCGTTTCCGAGTGCCAGTCGGAGTCGGTCATCTCTTTGCCGTTCGGAGTCAGCCAGGTGACGTCGCGGACTTCACTGCCGCGGATCGAGCGACCTTGGAAAAAATGCCGTCGCTGAAACACTGGGTTCTCGCGCCATACGCCGACGACGCGACGAGCGAATTCCAAGAACTCCTGCTGCCGTGGCGAGAGTTCCCAGTTCAGCCAACTGATTTCGCTGTCCTGGCAATACGCGTTGTTGTTGCCGTGCTGTGTATGGCTCAGTTCGTCCCCGCCGCGAATCATCGGCACGCCCTGCGAGAGCAACAGCGTCGTCAAAAAATTTCGCTTTTGCCGCTCGCGTAGTTCCACAATCTGTGGGTCGTCGGTCGCCCCTTCGGCACCGCAGTTCCAACTGATGTTGTGGTTCTCGCCGTCGCGGTTGCCTTCGCCATTCGCATCGTTGTGCTTGTGATTGTAGCTCACAAGGTCTTGCAGGCTAAACCCGTCGTGCGAGGTCACGAAGTTGATGCTGGCATACGGCCGCCGTCCGCTGTGGCCGTACAAGTCGCTGCTACCGCACAGTCGCGTCGCGAACTCGGAAACAGCCGAGCCATCGCCGCACCAGAACCGCCGAATGTTGTCGCGAAACTTCCCGTTCCATTCCGTCCAGCCGACCGGGAAGTTTCCAACCAAGTAACCGCCGGGTCCCAGATCCCACGGCTCGGCGATCAGCTTCACCTGCGAAAGCACCGGATCTTGATGAATGATGTCGAAGAACGCGCCGAGCTTATCGACCTCGTGCAGCTCGCGAGCGAGCGCGGCGGCAAGGTCGAAGCGAAAACCATCGACATGCATCTCGGTCGTCCAATACCGCAAGCTGTCCATGATCAATTGCAGCACACGCGGGCAGACCATGTTCAAGGTGTTGCCGCAGCCGGTGTAATCCATGTAGTAGCGGCGGTCTTGCCCCATCAGTCGGTAATAGCTGGAGTTGTCGATGCCGCGTAGCGACAAAGTTGGGCCGAGATGACTCCCCTCGCCCGTGTGGTTGTAGACCACGTCGAGAATGACCTCGAGGCCGTACCGATGCAGCGTGCGGACCATGCGTTTGAACTCGCGCACCGCCTCTTGCGGCGTCGTCGCGGCGGCGTATCGCATGTCCGGCGCGAAGTACGACAGCGTGTTGTAGCCCCAAAAGTTCGTCTTCTCCTGATCGACGAGATGCCGGTCGTCGACATGATGATGCACGGGCATCAATTCCACTGCCGTCACGCCCAATTTGAGCAAGTGCTGGATCACGGCCTTCGAGGCGACTCCGGCATACGTGCCGCGCAGATGCTCCGGCACGCGCGGGTGACGCATCGTCAGGCCACGAACGTGAGCTTCATAAATCACCGTCTTGTGCCACGGCGTTTGTGGTGGCCGGTCGTTCCGCCAAAAGAAGGCATCGTTCACGACAATCGCCAGCGGCGCACAGTCCGCATTGTCGCGGTAATCGAACGACTGGTCCTGAGCCACGTGTCCCAACTCGTATCCGAACATCGAGTCTGACCACCGCACGTCGCGGCCGATCGCCTGTGCGTACGGATCGAGCACGATCTTGTGTGGGTTAAACCGATGTCCCGAGGACGGGGTATACGGCCCGCTGACTCGATAACCATAAAGCTGTCCCGGCCGGATGTCGGGTAAATAGCCGTGCCAAACTTGGTCAGTCTGCTCGGGCAGCGGAATGCAGTGCGATTCTTTGCGAGCGCTGGGCGAATCGAACAGACACAATTCGACGCGCGTCGCGTGTTCGGAGAACAGCGCGAAGTTCACCCCAGAGCCATCCCATTTGGCTCCCAAGGTTGACGGTTTGCCCGGCCAGACTCTCATTGCCTCGACTCCGCTGTGCCTCGCCAGTGCTTGTCCGCGCGAGCAGCGACAGGACAGCAGGACGACTCGGCCAGCCAACACGAAAGCGAGATAGTAAGGTCCGCTCGTCGATAGACAAAGTCATCGCAGTTTGCCCAGCCTGTGCGATACAACGATTCGCACGTGCGAGTAGGCGACTCATCACGACAATCCCGAAAGTCTCGGCCGCGATTCCAGAGATGTGTCATAGTTTTCTGAGGAGAAGCTCAAGATGACCGCCGTGCCTTCGGTTCGGCATTTAGGCGAGCGGCAAGAATTGATTGACCCAAAGTAGCCGTGACACTCCGTGACACGACGGCTCCCGCCGCGGAGTGTCGGGTCTACTATTTCCTGCCGCTCGCCTTACAGCACGTCGCCGTGCAGACTGCGCACTTTTTCCAAGCGTCGCAATTTTACATTGACGGGCTCGGTGCTGAGTTGCGCGTGCGTCGTACATTCAATCGGCAGGAGATGGCGTGGACGCCGTCGGAATGCACTTGAGGTTGGGCGGTTGAATGCGATATCAACCCAACCCCTTCCTCGATTCCCTTCGATGTTTTTCTGCTCGAAAATCCTGCCCGGAGATTGACCATGCGAACTATCGTCATCACTGCGCTGTTGGTCTGCTCGCTGTTTGGACTGACAGAGCGGTTGTCAGCGGAGTCTCGCCAGCCGCCATACGACGCGGTGATTGTCGACGACGACGCGTATGCGCGCAGCGGTCCGGGCAAGGAGTATTATCCGACCAGCCGATTTCGCAAAGGAGACCGCGTGGTCGTCATGCGGCATGATCGGGGCGGCTGGTACATGATTCAGCCGCCGCCCGGCAGCTTCAGTTGGATTCGCAAAGAGTTCGTGCGGCACACGGGTGATCGGGGGGTCATCATCAGCGAAGGCCAAGTGGTCGTGCGGGCCGGCACGTCGTTTGGCGACGATCACTTTGTCGAGCAGCGCCGTCTGCGAAAGGGAGAAGAGGTCGAGATTATTGGCGAGAAAACCTTGAACGACGAACGCGGCGACGTGGCCTACTTCAAGATCAAACCGCCCGCCGGCGAGTATCGCTGGATTCCGGGAGCGAAGGTCATCGCCTCCGATCAGCAATTGGCTGGCGGCACGAAATCGCGCAACGCCGATCCGTTTACGAATGAGACCGAGTCGGGCCATCGAGTTCGCGATCCAAACGTCGCGCCGGTGGATCTCTCGCAGCTTGAGTCTGCCGACGAGACCGCGCCCTTGGAGTCGAATCCAAGCTCGTCCCCCGCGAAGGAAGTCAGTCGTCAGGTCTCACAATCGAAGAGCCTTGATGATCCGTCAAACGAATCATCGCCGCCGGCTCGAAGCGGCCACGAGTCAAACAGTGATTCACATTTTCAAACTGTCACAGACTCGAGCGGCGACGAGTCCGATCTCGCGAATCGAATGCGGATACTGGATGAACAGTTTCAACAGATGATCAGACAGGACACGCGCGACTGGGACTTTGTGGGCATCGAACAAGGTCTACGGGAACTGCAACAACATGACGAGGTGTCGACCGCCGCAACACGGCGACTCGCGCAGATCGATCAGTACAAGCAGGACTATCAGGAGTTCCAACGGATCACGGATGAGACCACACGCCGCGATGCCGAACTGGTCGAAGCACAAAAGGCCGCGACGACGACGATGCCGGCACGCGTTCCCGCGCCGACTCCCGCAGCGACTTCGCGTCCGATGAACGCTCGACCGGGTCCAGCTCCACAACCCAATCTGCTCAGACAACAGCCGCGTCCGCAGCGCACGTTGTCTCCACCACGACGCACGCAGCCGCCGTCGACTGGTCACGGTCAGCCCGGCCGCAGCGTCGCGCCGAGCCAGAAAACGTTTAACGGAGCGGGGATCATTCAACGCTCCACGAGCAACCAGTCGGGAGCGCCCAAGCACGTGCTCGTTCATCCGGACGGCCACGTTTTGGCCTATCTCCAAGGTGATGGCGTCGAACTCGAAAAGTACCTCGGCGAATCGATGGGCCTGCAGGGCGAACGAGCCTTTCGACCGGACCTGCAGTCCGACTTCATGGTCGTCAAATCGCTGCAGCCGGTGAAGCTGAAGCCGTGACGCTGAAAGTTCGTCGCATGCTCAAGCTTCGTCTTTCGGCGGGGATCGCGGCGGACGAAGCCGGAATCATGCTTGCCGGCCGGGTGAGTGACGAACTGTTTCCGCCAACGGGACCAGTCGGTAAAGTGACTGTCCGCTCGCAGCAATTGCGCTCGACCTGACAATCCTTGCGGAGACTGCCGATGCATCTGGATCAAGTTCGCCGACTCATCGTCGACAGTTTGCTGATACCTTCCGAGCAAGTCGACCAAGAGGTTGCGAACTGGATCGCCGCGGGAAACTTGGCGACGGACGGTGACGGCTTTGTCAACACTCTCGTCGGCCAGCAGCGTCTGACCGACTTCCAAGCCCAAGCGATCCTGGCCGGAATCCAAGGGCCGTACAAGCTGGGACCGTATCAAGTCTTCAGCAAGGTGGCGGCGGGACGACTGGGGACTCTGTTCCGCGCCGTTCACGAACATTTTCAGCAACCGGTCTCATTGAAGATCTTTCCGTTCTCGATTTCCGCGGATCGCGAACGCGCCGCGCGGCGGACGCGCGAGCTGCGAGTCGCGGTGCAGGTCGAACATCCGAACGTCATTCGCACTTACCAGGTCGGGCGCGCGGGCAACATCATTTACGCGGCGTTGGAAGACCTCGACGGCGAAACGCTGGCCACGCGGCTGGAACGCGAGTCGCACACGCCCACGCCCGCGTTGCCCACCGGGGAAGCCTGTCGGCTGATGCGCGAGGCGGCGGCGGGACTCAGTTACTTGCATCAGAATGACATCATCTTGCGTGATATCCAGCCGGCCAATTTGTGGATCACGTCGACCGGGCATCTGAAGATCATGGAATTCGGCGCCTCGCGCGATGCATTGGCATTTCTCGACGACGACGTCACGCACACCGATAATCTGAACGACCTGCTCGGAAATTACGACTATATTTCGCCGGAGCAGGACGCCGACACCCACAGCGCGGATTTTCGCAGCGACCTCTACGCCTTGGGCTGCGTGTTGTTCCAATGCCTGACGGGGCGCGTCGTGTTTCCGGATAAGAGCCCGGTTCGCAAGCTGATCCGACACGCGCGCGATCTGCCGCCGTCGGTAAAAGAATTCGACTCGCTCATTCCCGACGAAGTGGCGGCGTTGGTGTCCAAACTGCTGGCGAAAAATCCCGAAGACCGCGTCGCGAATGCCGGTGTGATCGCCTTGGCACTCGAACCTTTCTGCAATCTGAAAGGCTTCGACGAGGAAATCGATCGCTTGGTCAACGCGAGAATCCACCCCAGCTTCCTCGAATGGGTGGGCACGCGGAATCAATTTCAAGAAGTCGATGAACTTCACGAAGCGGCCGGCGATCCCGCCGTCGTCGAATTCCTGCAGGCGATGACCGAGCAGTAAACACAAGCACCAACGTCTCTCGAACCACGGCAGGCTGGCCGTGCGTCGCGCACCGGTTGAGCTTCTGGCGTCCAGCGATTGCAATGCCGTTGAAGTTTGATGCTCCGTGGCCCAGCGACTTCCAAGCCACGTGGGGCGCGGCTCAACGAAGATGATGCTCCGGAGAAGACCACATGCACTCGTGCCCGGCGGTCACGGGCGCATTTCAAAGCGATGCTGATGTCGAGTACTCGAAGTTCCTCGCGGAACGGATCGCGGCCGGAGTGAAGCAAGCGGCGGACAACCTCACGTCCGCGAAGCTCGCCTGGGGCGTCGGCCGCGACGCAGGTCTTCAATCGCCGCTGGTGGCTCAAGCAGCCGAGTGCCGACACGAATCCATTCGGTTTGATCGACAAGGTGCGGATGAATCCTGGCTACGCGAATCCGCTGGTCGTGAAATCGGCCGGGCCGGTCGATCCCGAAGTCAGCTTCTTGAGCGTGCAGTCGCCGAGCGGCCGGCCGCGCGCGTTTAGAAAAAGTAATCCGCACCGATGTTGATGCTCTGAAGCCAAACATCCGTGTGATGCAACTGGAAGCTGGGGCGCTTCTCCCCGCCCGTTGTCACAGGCGGAAACAAGTTGGGATTGACCGTGAAATCGATCTGGTTGGCGGAGCGAGCGACATCGTCAAGGAACATGGCCGAGTAGCCAACATGCACTCGGACATTGGATCGAACCTGCCAATTGAGAGTACCACCGACTTCGGAAAAGAGCGACACATTGTTGCTCGAATGATTGCCAATGTTGCTGGAGAGCGCGTAGACGCCGCCTGTGGAGTTGACTGTTGGCGAACCTGTGGCCGTGACCACCTGACTACCGTTGATGTTCACTTCGCGAAAAATGCTTCCCGGAGCCACCTTGCCGAGCAGGTTCAGTGACAGATTCTTCCAACTGAACCGCGCTTGCAGTCCCAGGTCTAATCCGTGGAATTGATTCTGAGCACCGAACTCATCGACGGTTGCGATTTGCGTCCCAACGGTCGGGAAGATGTTTTGGCGAATACCGAGTGCATCATCATAGCGGCTGAAACGGTAGCCCATGAGGCAGCCGAGGCTCATCCAACCGGTGTCGACGATGTTTTCGGTCCAGTCTAGATGTGCCTCGTAAAAATTGCCGGATTCCGCTTGAACTTCCACCGTGCCCGTTGACTGGCCGGGGAACGCGATTAGCACGGCTTGCGGAGCGTTGGCTGCGGTCGCGGCAACGGCAGCGAGATTGGCATCGATGTAAGGTCGCGCGAGGATCGGGAAGTTGTTGGAGGATGCCGAGAAGTCGCTGGTCTGGCTCGCGAGATAGGTGAAGCCGCCTTCGAATCCCAATCCATTCTCTTGGTCGTAAACATATCCCGTGCCCAAGCGGAGGCCAGATCGGACGTCATCATTGACCATGCCGCCGAAGAGCGTGCTGGTCGTCGGCTTTCCCAAAATACCGGCCTCGGTTTGGACTGTTCCCATCGGACTGGTTGTTACTAAGGGCGGCAAGTTGGTGCCACGGATCCAACCGAAAAGGTATTCACCTGTGATCCAGAACGAGTCGTCCGGGACAGATGACATCATCTCTTCGACGAAGTCCGACGCGCGCGAATTCGTGGACGTTGCATTCAACGCCTGCGTTGTTGCGAAAGGTTCTGCCCGTGGCTCCTGGCTATAGCTCGGCGGCAAGAACACGAAGATCACACACAGGGCAACCAGCATCCGCAGGGGCATGTCGTGACTCCATTCACCGTTTGCAATTCTCGTCGGGGTATCCTTGAAACTTCCGTGTCAGGCCATCCTCTGCCAACGCCGAATCGAAGCTAACGGAGCGTGACGCGCGCGGTGGCCAGCAGCCCATTCATCGCGCCATCGTTCGGCGTGACTTCCACCGTGATTTCGTCCCCGGCCGCCGCGCTGCCGCGCTGAGCCGGTGTCAACGTATCGGTGAGCGTGGTGACGCTCGCCGTTGTCTTGACGACGTTGTTATTGACTTTCCAGACATAGGTCAGCCGAACAGCGTCACCGGCATCGTTGGGGTCGGGGTCTGATTTGGTGGCTGTGGCGGTCAGCGTGGATGCCGTCGTGGCTGGATTGGGATTGGTGGCTGCGAGGGAAACAGTGGCGCTCGGCGCGCGGTTGCCGACGACGATTGGGAACGTGGCATCCCGACTGGCCCCCAGACTGTCAGTGGCTCGAATCACGATATTGGCAATTCCCGATTGATTGGCCGCATATTCCAGCACGAGGCGATTGTTTTGAATCTCGGTTTTGGTAAACAGCGACGGATTGCTGTTGGACACAATCGAGTAGGTCAGCGATTCGTCGCGTTTCACGACGGCAATATTTTGCAGCAGCACAAAATTGTCGGCCGTGGCGTCCGTGTCGAAGCTACGGAGACTGCCGTCCGTATTGGTGACGTTGTTTGACCGGAACTCGGAGTCGGTGCCGGCGAAATTGACGAGAGGAACTTCGCCAAACGGCGGCGGCGGACTATTTCCGACGCCTGGAATCGCTTCGCCGTTAGGACCGGCGTGGTTCTGGATGCCAATGTTGTTGATCGTATTCAAGACCGCCTGATCCGCGGCGCCCACAACTTGTCCAAAGACGGTGAAGCCGCCGCTGTTCGACGGGCTGTTCAAGGATAAGTTGTCGGCCAAATTAAAGAAGAATTCGTTGGTCGCGCTATTCGGGTTGCTTGTCTTGGCCATCGCGATCGTCCCCGTGACGTTCGAGCGAGATGCGCTGAACTCGTTCTCCACCGCTGGATCAGACGTCACTTCGAGCACCTTCGCGTTCGCATCGGATGGCACGAACTTAAATCCGCCGCCTTGGACAATGAAATTATCGTTCAAGCGATGGAAGACGGTATTGTCGTAGCGATCGCTCGTGATGTAGTTATAGAAATTGGCGACCGTCCGCGGCGCGTCGGCGTCGAAGAGAGTCATGTTGATATTGCCTTGGTTGGTTTCGAATCGGACCTGGCTGTTCGTGATGTCTGGGTCGGTAAAAGTGCCGGCTAGATCGACGACGGAGCCGGTGGTGTTGTTCACATCCACAATGGTTTCCGCCGGTGACGTGACCCGCAGTGTTGGTTGGTGATTGCTGTTTGTGCCAGCGGCGGCAAATGGGAAGTCGG
>CAYSHJ010000019.1:0-9790 GCA_964430385.1 uncultured Planctomycetaceae bacterium | reverse complement strand
GACCAGCCCGTCTTCAGCGATTCCCATAGCCAGATGCCGTATCGCTCGTGATTCGAGAAGACGATGTCATCGTGGCCGTCTTCGTCGAGGTCGATGAAACGCAGACCGGCATCGCCACCATTGAATGTCGGTAAGACAACTCCATTGGGAATCTCGAATGGTAGACGCAACCATTCGATCTTGGTCTTCAAACCCATCGGGAATTGAGCTTGGAACACACCGCTGCCGTCGGCGGCTTGAATCAACAGGTCTGCGCGGCCATCTCGATTCAAGTCGCGCGAGGTAATCCGAAATGGCTCACGTCGAGGGTCGAACGGAAACGAGACCCAGCGTTCGAGTGCGAACTCTGCGTCCCTAGGTGTGACGACTGGGGGAGTCTCATTCCAAACTTTCGTAGCGACATTCCACACTCGGTTTGAGAAACGCAGTTGACGGCGTCGTTGAGCTTGAAGGTCGACGGACACATCGAGAAAACCGTCGGCATTGGCGTCCGGAAAGCGCAAACCATTGTCTTGGCCCCGCTCGTCTCGCAGTGTTTGCCCACCAAGCACGTTCTCATTCAAACGCTCCACCGCCTCTTTGAACGTCATGAACTTGACCTTCTTGCCGTGCTTGGTGACGACATGGTCGATGAGTTCGTTGATTTGCTCGGGCTTGATCCAGTTGTGCGGGTGGAAGACGAGGCAGAACACGCCTTGCTTGATCACGGTGCAGTCGAGCGCCGCTTTCCAGTCCTCGACGGTCTTGGGGTTGTTGGGCTGGTGGCGATGTTGAGCCGACCAGTCGCTCGGCGTGACGCAGGGGAACTCCCAGCACAGCCGGTCGATGACGTACGGGTACGGGTAGTTCTCGATGTAGTTCACGAAGCCGCGATCGACGGGGATGTATTTTTTGAAACGCTCACGGGTGAGCGGCACGGCGCTAGCCGCCGGTGTTGCGGCGGCCAACTCGCGAGCTGCACCGGCGGCTAGCGCCGTGCCGCTCAGTGATTCCAGACCCAGCTCGCGCGGCAGCGCGGGATCATCGGACGTAAAGACGTGGAAGACGGACGAGTCGGCTTGCAGGAAGTGACCATTCTCAGTCGTCTTCGCAAAAATCTCGGTGAAAAACCTTGGGCTGAGCGTGTTGAGCGAATCACAACACGGCATCCGAAAGCAGACCGGCTTGTTGTTCGGCACTTCGGTGAGCAGATCGACGCAGCGGTCGTAGGTGTCTTTGGAATAGTCGAGAGCTGAGAGTCGAGAGTGGAGAGGGACAGCATCGGGCTTTGAATCTTTACTGACCCCTGACCCCTGATCTCTAACCCCTTTCCCCTTCATTCCGCCCAGCAGCGGGCAGGGATGATCGACCGTGTGAATTTCCAAGCTCAGCCCTTCGTTGAGCCATTGCTGCAAGTGCGGGTGCTTGGGGTCGATGGTGCAAGTGAGAATACTGACCGGAGCGCGGCCGTCGATTTGCTTAAGCCGGTTGAGAATCGGCCGCAGGTACGCCTCCCACTTCTCGTGCCCGCGCATATCGTCGATGCCGAGGATCACGACCGCTTCGACACCCGGCTCGCCGACCCACATCGGAGTCGTCAGCTTTGGAAAGTCGCGATGCACGTAGTACGGATTGCACGGCTCGTCGAGATACGCCAGTCGATTGCCGTTCGGTTTGTCGGCGGCCGACGCCAGAGTGAGCGAAAGGAATCCGGCCCAGCACAGGCCGAGCATCATGCGAGACAAACGAGACATGCGAGCGGCTCCAGGAAACCGATGAGCGGCAGCGTTCGATCTAGTCGCGAAAAGATATCCGGCGGGTGGCGCGAAGACACGAGCAGGAGTCGGAGAAAGACGAGACCTCAACCCGCCGCTTGCTGGGCTTGTTGCGGTGTGTTGATATCGCCACCGAGGAATCTCAGGTTCTCGTCGCGCAGGCGAGCGGCGGCATCGTCGTACAGGAACGGTAGGAAGACGTAACGTTTGCCGCGTGTGACCGGCGTGGCTTCGTGCAACAGCGAGCAGGAGAAGACAACGGCTCCTCCGGCAGGCGGACTGAAGAGCTGACGACCGTACTCCGGAAACCAAACATAGCCGCCGTCAAACTCGCCGGTATTCAGTACCAGCGAGACCGCGAATCTGCGATGCGCGGTCCCTTTTGTCGTGTTGTCGCGATGTGCTCGAAAATGTGCGCCTTGCGCGCCGTCGTAGCACGAGACGATGTACCGCTCCATGCGTGTGGCTTTGAACTGATGCGCCTTCTCGATCTCCGGCACCAAGCGGTCATGAATTCGCACCATGCAAGCCTTGCGGAGCGACTCGTCTTCAATCTCATAGTCCTGCCGCCGCTTGTGCCCGTGGTCGTACACGCCGACCGTCTGGCCGTTGACGTCGCGCATGACGCCCGACTCGGTGCCGCCTTTGTCGTCGAACAAGTCAATCAGCTTGCGACAAAATTCCGGCTCGAAGATACGCGGCACGATCAGTACTGGCGCCTGCATGTTGGCCACCAAAGGTTGCCCTAACGGCGGGACCGAATCGATGCATTGCAACAGTCGCGCAACGTGCGTGTCCGGTGGATCAAACGGAATTACGGCCAGCGTTCGCAATCGCGTGTCGAGCACGACGGTGTGACATTCGTACTTCTGCAAGCCGGACTGCGCGTCGGGGCGTGAGGCCCCGTACAGTTGACTGACGTGCAAATCGAAATCCCAGAAGAAGCGAATCCCCGGAAGCTGTTCCCGCACGCGAGCCTGCTGCTGGTCCTGCGGATCTGTGCTCACGCCGAAGAAGGTGACCTGATCGTCGTCGAACCGACGCCGCTGCTGCATGAGATCCGCCAGAACTCGCTGACTGTCGGGTCGCCCAGCCGACTGGAAGAACATCATCACGACGTACCGTCCAGCGACCGTGTCGAAGTGAAACGTCGGATTGTTCGTGCTCGCCGTTGTAAACCACGGACCCGGCTCACCCTGAGTCAGCAATCGAGTTCGCATTGTGGCAGACTCCTTTCGAAACGGTGCCGCATGATCATCGCGCGGCCACTGCGCGCAACGTAGCCAGACTCCGAATGGCTTGTAAAGGCGAGCGACTCTTGGCGCGAACTTCGCCCGCAACCCAACCGTAGCGACGGCCTTTCCAGGCCGTCGCTGAATTCGACGGCCTGGAAAGGCCGTCGCTACATATTCTTCGCACCGTGACAAGACTTTCGACGTTTGCAGTACAGGGCCTGCCGCGAAGTCAACGCTTGATTGCGCGAAGCCCAGACCGTCGCAATCCGCCAGCCCGGAGCACCCTTTTCTTGGAAACAGAACTTGCTACCATGTCGCCCGGTCTTGGGGCGGTAGCTCAGTTGGGAGAGCGCTGCGTTCGCAATGCAGAGGTCGAGGGTTCAACTCCCTTCCGCTCCACTCGAAAAGTCCTGTTCGTAAACCCTGCGGACAGGCGCTTTTCGGTGGGCATCAAAGTTATCACGCGATCGACTCCTGCCTTCAAGCCGGCGGCATCGATTCCGGCGATGACGATCACGTTCTTCTCGACCGCGAACGGACTCCAACACAAGCTGACGAGCGCTCCACCGGGGCCGGGGTATTTGTCGTCGGCAATTTGAGGCAGCAGCTCGCTGGCTTGCAACACGGCCACCGTGCGGCTGTTCCGGCTGCTGCCGAGCACGATCAAGTGGCTGTCGGTCGTGTACGCTTCCGGCAATTGTGCCGCCAGTTGATACGCGCCGACATGCGATGTCAGCTTTGACCACGATTTTGCCCAGCGAGCACGAAACGCTGTCGATGTGGGCGCCTCGCGGCCTTCGGCATTGAGCGGACGGACTTGGCGTTGCTCGTTGACGTGCAGCTTGACGCCCGACTCGTAGCACTGTTCGACGTCTCCACTGAAATCCACAAAGCCCTCACCTGCAATCGTGATCAAGCTGTTGGGCAGTTTCCAATCGTTGACGACATCCTGTCCATCGCCCGCCTTCGCGTTGATCGTCCCGTCAGCGGAGGTGCTGAGCGTGATGTTTTTCTCGATCTTCAAGTTGTCCGTCTTCGGCTCGCCTTCTGGCGAGAAGACCTTGGCGTACGGATTCCAGACGCGCGGATACGCGACCTTGCGGAGCGAGTTGGCTTCGAGCTTCACCGAGACTTTTAACCCGGCGTCCGTCAGCCGATCGACTAAAGTTTTGACGATCTCCGGCGAGTGATCGGGCTCGACAGCGACGACGATCTCTGGTTTGGTCTTGAGGAAATCTTGTAGTCGTTCAGCATCGAACACGCGCACGGATGAGACGGCTCGCGGCATACGTGACGTTGCCGCGTGAGCGGCTGTGGTTTCGCCAGCCAAGTTCGCGACCGGGCTGCTGATTCTGATCACGTAGTCTCCCGCGGCCGCGTTCGCACCTAGCGGAAACGATTCCTGGTATTTGCCGGTAATATTGGTCGAACGGTGCAGTCGATACAGCTCGCGGCCGGCGGGATCAGCAATCGAGATCGTCAGCGGCCAGGGCATGCTCAGCTTGCGTAATGCCGCTTCGACGGTGAGCGTCCCTTGATGGTCGGTCGCTTGCACGTCGAGACCTTGCGGCTCGCGCGGGGTGAGGAAGAAGACTTTCATCTCGCCCGGCTCAAACTTCGTTGCGATCGGTGACTGCGGATCGCTGACTTTGCGGGACTTCGAGAAATCGCCCCCCTCGAGCAGGTGGACGACGGTGGTTTGCGTCGTCGGCAATTGCAACGCGGTTTGATGCGCCGCGTAATTGTAGATCGTGTGCTTCTTGTCGTCGGCGATCGGCGGCAGTTCTTCAAAGCCGTTGACAGCCAGCACGATCGTTCCTTCGCCGGCCATTTGGTGTTCGATGAGCAATTCGTTCGAGTCGGTCTGTGCCCAGGACTTCGAGGCGGTTTGTTTCATCGCGGCTTTGAACGGAGTGACGGCGTTGCGAACCGGCTCGTCCATGAAGTGGTTCGTTTGGTAGATGCTGGCTTCGCGCGGCGTCTGGAACGACTTCGCGTCTTGCAGGTACAGGACGCTCCAGCGGTACGACAAATCCTTGAGGTCGATATCGACGCCGATCGCGTTGTCGAACTTCGCCGTCGTGCTCTTATCGACGACAATTCGTCCACCGGCGGCGACGAACTGGCGCAACGATTCTTGAATCGGCTCCGGCAACGCGTGCGTTTGGCCGACGATGACGAGCGTTTTGTAGGTCTTCAGCACGCCGGTCGGCAGCGTTCGCTCGTGAAGGATATGGGCAGGAAACCCGGCTCGTGATAGGGCGTAATGTGCCGTGAGCACGGTCTCTTTGTAATCGCCACCGATGTTGTAGGCATTGATGTCGATCTCCTTGTTCTTGAGCGCGGTGTTCTCCGGCAGCGAGGCAATCATCAGCTTGATCGGCTCGCCGGTTTTTTTGGCGGCTTCTTTGGCGGTGATCTCTTTCTCGCGCATCGCGATTTCGGTAAAGCTCCACAGCACGGCGACGTCGTGGCCGGTCACAACGGTCTCCTTGAGCACCGGGCCGATGCGCTTCGCGGCGTTGTTGACCTCGGCCAGGTCTTGCGGCTTCATGCCGGTCATGTTGAGCCACCAGTTGCTTGTCAGGCCGGCGGCCAGCATGCCGTTCATGCAGGCTCGGTAGGCGTACGTTTGCTGCGGCTGTGGTACGACCTCGCCAAAGAGCTGCCCGTTCATCGCGTGGGCCATCCGCGAGGTCGGATCGTGCGACTTCTCCAACTGCACGCCGCTGTACGCGCCCAGCCGGTCAATTCCCCAATCGACGAAGACGTGCGAGGAAGGGATGTCATTGACTTCTTGGTTCAGCGGGTCGGTGCCGTCCATGATCGCGTGCGGAGCATACAGGTCCGTGCTGAACGACACCTGTGGCCAGACGGTTCTCAGGTCGCGACGCGCCTGTCGCTGACATTCCTTCATGATCTCGCAGCGGATGCGGATGTAGTTCAACCAGTCGTCAACCGGCCGCGACGCGGGATCATTCGTGAATTTCCAGCCGCGCTGTTCGTACCACGGCTGCTCGTCCCAATCGGGGAATCCGGATGCGGTGCCTCCCGCCGGAGTTTTGCCCCAGGCGAGACCTGGCTCATCCAGCGTGCCGATGCTGACCACGTTCGTTCCGAAACGCCGCAGCCGCTGCGCCGTGTGAAAGCTCAGCAGCCGCATCGCTGTGTTCATCTCCACGTTGCCCCAGCTCTTCATCGAGCCGAAGGGCTTATGTGTGACGTAGCCAGTCCAGTACATGTAAACGATTGTCGGCAGATTGGCGGCGATCGCCTGGTCGAAGACTTTGAGACCGGGCGATGCCGCTCCGCGCGGATTCAGGTTCGGCCCGGTCTGATCTGGATTCAGTCGTCCGAACGAGAACGCATTGCCGAGCAGAAAGTTCGCGCCCCCTTGTTTGAGTTCGTTGAACCCGGCGGTCTGCGAAACGAGCAGCGTCGAGTCGATGACTCCGCTGCTGATCGTGAGCTTTGCGATCTCCTTGCCGTCCAACCTGACGGAGTAGCTGTCGGGGGCGAGCGACCCGGAGGACATCTCAACGATGACCGTGCCGACTCGCCCCGTGACTTCAAACTTCACGGGCAAGATTCCGGCCTGCGTCGGCACGAGTTCGACGGTCGCCTTTTCCGACTCGGCTAATCCGACGATAGCCAGTTCGACCGGCTCATGCACGTAAAACGCCTGCCGCTCCTGTGGAAACAACAACTCCGCCGCCGGCAGTGATGGAGCGGACGCGGCCATCAAGAACATCAGCAACCCAACAATTCTGACAGCGAAGCGCATCTCGGCGTCCCTCTTTAATGTTAGTGTTTGAAGTGCCGGCGGCTGGTAAAGATCATGGTCATGGCATGCTCGTTGCTGGCGGCGATGACTTCGGCGTCGTTGCGGCTGCCACCTGGTTGAATCGCGGCGACGATACCGGCTTCTGCGGCTTGGTCGATGCCGTCGCGGAATGGGAAGAAAGCATCGCTGGCGACGACTCCGCCTTTGCTCCGCTCGCCCGCTTTCGCCGCGGCGATGTTGGCCGAATCGAGTCGACTCATCTGGCCGGCACCGACGCCGACGATCATGCCGTCCTTTGCGAAGACGATCGCGTTTGATTTGACGTGCTTGCAGACACGCCACGCGAAGCGGAGGTCGCGCAGCTCGGCATCGGTCGGCTGACGGTTGGTGACGACTTTCCATTCGGCTTCCGAATCGGCTGCGTCGTCGCAAGTTTGCACCAGCAAGCCGCCGCTGACTCGGCGGTATTCGAGGCTTTGCTCGCGCGCGTCAGTCAGCGCCGGGCACGTCAGCAGCCGGACGTTGTTCTTCCATTTCGGCCGATTCGTCAACGCATGAAACGCCTCGTCGCTGAAACCGGGAGCGATGATCGCTTCGACGAAACGATCCGGCAGGCAAAGCTGTTCGGCCGTCGCGATGTCCACAATTCGATTGAAGCCGATGATCGAACCGAACGCGCTGACCGTATCGCCGGCGTAGGCCTTGTCGAATGCGGCGGCCAGCGAGTCGCCGATCCCGCAGCCGCACGGGTTGTTGTGCTTGAGCACCGCCGCCGCGGGCTGCTCGAACTCACGCACGATCGCGAACGCGGCGTCGAGGTCGAGCAGGTTGTTGTACGACAGCTCTTTGCCATGCAGCTTCTCCGCCGCCGCGAGCGTCGCCGGGCCGGAGTTCGGCTCGACGTAAAACGCCGCTTGCTGATGTGGATTCTCGCCGTATCGCAGCGAACTCTTGCGGTCGAACGACAGATGCAGCCGGCGCGGAAAGACTTTCTCATCGACCGGCACGTCGTCGGGCGTTTCTTCGTGGATTAGTTTGCCGGTGAGGGCGGCCATGTAGTCGGCGATCGCTCGGTCGTAGCGAGCCGTCAGCGCGAAAGCCTCGGTCGCCAATTGTCGGCGGAAGTCGTGCGACAACTTGCCGGCGGATCGAAGATCACTGAGCACTCGGCCGTATTGCGACGGGCACGTGACGATGCCGACGTGTTCGTGATTCTTGGCCGATGACCGCACCATGCTCGGCCCGCCGATGTCGATGTTCTCGATCGCGTCCTCGACCGAACAACCCGGCGTCGCGATCGTCTGCTCGAACGGGTACAGGTTCACGACGATCAACTCGAACGGAATGATGCCGTGCTCGCGAATCGCTTCCGCGTGATGCGGCAGATCAGGCCGGCCGAGGATCGCGCCATGCACCTTCGGATGCAGCGTCTTCACGCGGCCATCCATGATCTCCGGAAAGCCTGTGTACTCGGAGATGTCGATAACCGGCAGCCCTTGCTGAGCGATAAACGCTCGCGTCCCGCCGGTCGAGACAATCTGAAAACCGAGTTCGACAAGCCCCTTGGCCAATTCGGCCAATCCGGTTTTGTCACTGACGCTGATCAACGCGCGACGTGGAAAACTACTGCTCATTCGAGGGGTTCTCGGTGGTGCGTAGAGACTAAAACAACTCATACATGTGCTCGCCGCCGTGGGCGGGATTTCCGACGAGTTTTCTGGCGCGCAGATCGACAACAAAGTCGAGATGTTCCAGCGGGAGTTGGCCGATCAGCACGGGGACGGTGTTGGGAACTTCCATCACGTCCATCGTGCATTCTCGCCCCTGAACCGTGAGCCGTACGGCTTCATACATGGTGGCGGTCGTCAGGCCGGAACTGGACGTGACTCGCTTCTGGCCGACTTTGCGTAGCCCAAGCTGCTTGATCAGCTTCTTGGGCAGCGAGAGCAAGGTCGCTCCAGTATCGGCGAGCGCATTGGCCACGATCGCCTTTCGGGCCTGATCCACTGGGAGGTGACCTTTGCGAACGTCATACAGATCTTCGAGATTCTCGATCGTCGCTTCCGTCGTGACTCGTCCCATGTCGTCGTTCCCTTTGGGTTGGCGGGTGGCTCTGCCGTTCGCTGGTTTGGTTCGTGTCGTGGGCATGATCGTCTCCTGTTGGCGTTGGCTCGCTGCGAAAAAAAAGGTTCAACTTGTGTGGCATTCTATCGCAATCAGTTGGCCGCGCCGCTGGCCGATCAGCCCACCTGGCAAATTGACCGAATGTGGTTCGCCGGTTTGCGCCATCGTGGCCAAGGCGTCCCAGTGGCGGAAGGTCATGAGCTGCCGCGGCCAGTGCTGATTGTGCCACACTCGGACAAACAACTCGCGTACCAAATGCCGTGACACCGCCGTCAGCAGATCGCAACGCAGTCGCACACAGGTTGGCGACTGGTCCAGCATCACCGTCGACAGCAGGTGCTCGGCAGCGATGAGAATGCTTTCTGCGCACTCGCCCGCTTGCTCGGCGAGTCGCAACAGATGCGTGCGGACTTGCGGATTGACGCGGTGTTCGAGGAGCGGAAACAGCTCGTGGCGCAGGAAGTTTCGAGTCAGCGACACGTCGTCGTTCGTGCGATCCTGCCGAAAGTCTTGGCCGAGCTCTTTGAGGAATCGCTCGATCTCGTCGCGTCGCACGTCGAGCAACGGTCGCACCAGCCGTACTCCGTCGGTGAGTTCACGCTCGCGAGGCATGCCGCGCAGGCCGGCCAGGCCCGTGCCGCGCAGCACGTGATGCAAAATCGTTTCCACCTGATCGTCGGCCGTGTGTGCGACGGCCACAAACGGACAATGATCTGGCAAGGCGATGTCTTTAAGTACCTCATAGCGCGCGTCGCGCGCCGCCTCTTCGATGCCGATGCCTCGATCCGCCGCCCGCTTCGCGACGTCAATCGCGATGATTTTATTCGGCACTGTCAAACGCTCGCACAAGTCGCGCACCCAAGCCTCATCTTGATCGGACTCGTCGCCCCGCA
>CAYSHJ010000018.1:0-3209 GCA_964430385.1 uncultured Planctomycetaceae bacterium | reverse complement strand
CACACTAAACCCTTGGGGGAAAGGGGGAGGTCTCTCTCGCCTTAAACTCAACCACCCACACCCAGCACATGCGACTCGTGCCATTCGCTTGCCGATGGCCTTCGGCTGCTGTTTGATGTGCCATGAATAATTCAGGCTAGCAAGCCCAACAGGCCAGCCCCCACGAACAGCTTCGCCGACAAGCGATGCGTCGCGTTCCAAACACGATCGCTAGCGATCGTCCACGGAGTTCGCACACCGACCCAGAAATTGCGGCGGACTTTTCCCAAAACGTTGCCGAGCGCGACGAATAGCAAACACACGCCGCCGATGATCACGCGACTGGCATCAAACTGGCCTTTGATCGCCGCCCAAATCGTCACGCCCTGCATGTAGGCGCAGAACACCAAGATGATCAGGACAATGAAGTCGTACGTCGATCGAAACGAATCCAACGTGAATTGCTTCGGTGATAGCCACGGCAAGGCGCGGAACATCAGAAACAACCCAATCATCAGCAACGGCACGAACGAGACTCCCCACGGCTTGGACGCCCACCCGTCGATTTCGCCTTTATCGACGGCTTGGTCATGTCAAACTTCTCGGCGAGTTTCCCCGCCGACATCTCGCCGCGTCCCAACAGCCACAGGACTTCGCGGCGAGTCGGATCCGACAGGGCCTTGAAGACTTTGTTGCTCGGCATGGCTTCACTTCTTGGCCGAGTGCTTTGCGACCCAATCACCGATCGCGGTCAACACGTCGGGGCTGATCGTCTCTTCGATGGTTCCATATTCACTGGGCAAGCCGGTCTGGCACGTTTGAAACAGATGATTGAGCGACGGAAACTCGCGCACCTCATGATGCTGATGGCCGCTGGCCTTCAAGGCCGCTTCGAGTGACGGGCGATTTTGGCTGGGTGCGACTTGCAAATCTCGCTCGCCAAACAATACCAGCATCGGACAGCGCACCTTTTCAAGGTCCGCCCGCGGATCGTGCCGCAGGAATCGGCGGAACCAAGGGGAGAGGACTCGCTGTGCTTCGGCTTTCAAGGCGGCGTCGTTGGCCGCAGCCGAGAGAGCCGCGTCGGCGGGCAGCTTCTTTTTCCAATCGGCAAGGAACTCTTCGGTCTTCGCTTCCGCCGCGGCACGCTCGGAATCTTCCTTGGCGGCGGCAAACAACCCCGCTTGCAGTTCACGATTGAGCTTAATGGCCGCGTCGGTCGCGCCAGCCGCGCGAGAAATCAATTCCGCCTGCTTGAACAGCAACTCGTCGCCCGGCACTGCCGTCGTGGCCAACAACACGATGAACGCCAGGCGGTCGGATTTCGCCGCAACCTCGACCGCAATGTTGGCCCCTTCGCTGTGCCCCAACAAACCGATCCGCGTACCGTCGATCTCGGCGCGCGCTCGAAGGAACTCCACTCCCGCCAGTGCATCTCCAACAAAGTCGTCGGTCGTCGCATCGGCAACTTCCCCCGTCGAGCCGCCAACGCCGCGATCATCCACTCGTAGCACAGCGATTCCACGTCGAATCAGATAATCTGCCAACAACAAGAACGGCTTGTGGCCAAAAAGTTCTTCATCTCTGTTCTGCGATCCAGAGCCTGTGATCAGCAACATGGCGGGATGCGGCCCGTTCGTGCGTGGCAACGTCAGCGTGCCGGCAAATTTCGCTTGGCCTGCCGAGTTCTCGTAGCTAACCTCGACCTCGTCATACGGAAATGGCTTCTTGGGTTCCTGTGGCCGCTTTGGCGGTGCCGATTTGGTACCGGGCTTCAAGGTCAACCGCAAGGATTGCCCGCCTTGTTTCCATTGACCGACGATCTCTTTTCCGTCGTCGCTAAACTTGCCCTCGAAAACGCCGCCCAGTCGTTTCAACTCGAGCACGACCGAATTTTTCTCCGCAGTGACTGTGTCAATCTTCAACCCCAAGGCGTTCTGATCGGGGCTGTCCATCGTCGCCGCCCAGGTCGAGTCCGGGTTCTTCTTCAGATCGAACACCAGCCGCAACTTAATCGCGCCGACATCCAGCGTCCCGGCCCACGTTCCCTCTAACTTCGGTTCTTTCGATGGCTCCGCACCAACCGCGCTCAGACACAGCAACGCCAACCACAGCGCGCCTGAAAATTGCCGAACGCCGACACGAAAAATGGTAGACATGAAATCCACTCCACGGCAAAGTGCGACTATTAGACAAGTCTCTAAATATCTGGTTCGTCGCAAACGGTCAATTCTTACCGCACCCTTTCCAGAATTGTGAGGCTCGACCACGACCGCGACTGCTCTTCAAGCTGGCAGCATTTGCTGAACACGTATTGACCTTGATGATGGATTCTCAGAAAGCAGAATGCCGCCCTGGGAACCGAAGTCTTGCGGAGTTGCCAGCGTAGTGACCGGGGGACGTGGTCTGAGCCTCCCGTCGCGCTCGTCGCTTGGTGTAGTGGTCACGATGGAAACGGTGACCTCGAAGCCCAAATGGATTTTTCAGGCCTGGCTCCGATGTCCAATCGAGTCCAACAGAATGGCCCTGGCGGAGAACTCCCCGCCGTGGCCTGACACGCCATTGGCGCATCGGAGACCGGGATATCCCTTGGCAGGTTGCTTCCCAGCAGAGCCTGCCGCCGTTTCTCCCGGCTCTCGTATTTCCTCCGCATTCGACGACTGAAATCAACCATTGGACATCGGCGTGATGCCTCCCAAAATCCACCGCGGAATTGTCCTGCGGTTTCTACGACAAGGTGCCTCGGCAGCGACAAGGCGGATGAACCCACTTTCTGGGGTTACGGGCTAAGCCCGCGCCAAGTATGAACGGATCACTGGGCAAAGCAAACCACCTTGAAAACGGAGACCACCTTTGTCGCAGACAAAACGCAATCGCAAGAACGTGAGAGTCCAACATGAGCAAATTAGCTTGGTTGTGATGCTTGACCTCTGAACTTTCAACGCACGATGAAGTGCTGATCACCGCGGCGTTCACTTCTATGCAAGGCAGTTTGTCGAGGGACAGAGTCTTTCTGTACTCATTACAGAACTGCGTCGATCAGCGGAGCCAAAGCCAGCGGGGTCGACCGTTCGGGTGGGAAGGGAATGGGGAAAGCGCCGGTAAAAGCCGGAAGAGAGTAGCAGATGAAAGTTCTGCACGAACGAAGGAATAGCGAACCAGTTCGGCTTCGAGTCATGCGCCGACTCTCGCGAGAGGGTGGGTGAAGCGTTGACAGAAGAGCGTCCAGG
>CAYSHJ010000017.1:0-4609 GCA_964430385.1 uncultured Planctomycetaceae bacterium | reverse complement strand
TCCGATCGTGAAACGGGGTGACGCCCAGATCCGGCTGCTCGACTTTCCCGGAGCGAACCAGTTGTGGGACGACACTTTTCACAATGTCGACCGGGACCGCGAAGCCAATCCCGACCGAGCCTCCCGAGGGACTGGCGATCGCGGTGTTGACACCGATCAACCGCCCCGCACTGTCCAGCAGGGGACCTCCCGAGTTGCCCAGATTGATGGCGGCGTCCGTTTGAATCACGTCTTGGATCGGTTCACCAGTGACGGATGGAATCTCGCGTCCCAACCCGCCGATCACGCCGGTCGTGAGCGTTTGATCCAACTCAAACGGACTGCCGATCGCGAACACTTTCTGTCCGACTTGCAGGTCCGTGGAAGTTCCTACCGGAATCGGGCTGAGCCTCTGCGGCGGAGCCTCGATCTTCAAAACGCCCAAATCTTTCGTGTCGTCGACGCCCACGAATCGGGCGTCCCAAGTCGAATTGTCCGCGAGGGTCACCCTCCAGGCGTTGGCGATGCCCTTTTGGATCACGTGAGAATTCGTGACGATGTAGCCCTTCGCGTCCCAGACGAATCCGCTGCCGACCGCTGTCGGAAGTACCATGACGTTGAGCGGCGGCACATCAGGATCCTTGAACAGACTCGTCACATGTACGACCGACGGCGAGATTTTTTTGAACAGCTCGATCGTGGACTTTTCGTCTTCGGCCAGATCTCCGCGCGCCGCGACCGCTCGCTCGAACGCGGTCGTGTCGTGCAAAGCGGATTGCCGAAGAAAGTCTCGGTACAACATCACGAGCACAAGCACCAGGAGAATCATCACCAGCCAGCCGTTCACTGACGGGCCGAGACTCCTACGTCCTCGTGGCCATTCCAGTTCGTCGCGAGGTTCCATGAGACACCTCTTTCTCCGGCAGATGATCGTCGTCGCGATTCACACCGACCACTGTTCAAACCGACGACTGTGCTCTCGAGTGACACATGATCGAAGCTATTTTAACTTCGCCGCTTGCTCGTGTAACTCTTTCAAGGCAGCGAGAAACCGGACACGAACTTTCTCCGGCAACTTCGCGAACTGCTGACGAACCTCTGGCGTGATCGCTTTCGCGCAGCGCTCCAGAGTGATCGCCAAACGCTTGACGCTCAGCTCGACACTGACGGACGTGTGGCTGCCGGGGACATCGTCCAGCACCTCGCGTGGTGGTGTCGCGGCTCCGGTACGATACGGAGCGTAGTCCCCCTGCGACAATCCGGCCGTGGCTTGTTCCGCCACGCCACGTTTACCGCCGCGAGCCTCGACTTCCGTCGGCAGCGGCGCTCGAACGGCGGGAAGTTCGAGATCAGACGCCGACCGTACGGTAGCGTCAGTCGCCACGCCGAACGGCAAAATCGCCGACGCTCCGTCGCCGCCCCAAGCAGAGCCTGCATCATCGTCCGACGCCGTGGCTGTGACGTCTTCGCCGTGTTGCAGACGTCGCCAGGCTTTCATCTCGGCAATGGTCGCACCGTTTTCGTTCGCCCAGCTCAGACATTCCGACGCGTCGTCCCAATTCAGCGCAATGTAGAAGTGCGACCAATTCAACGTCGAGTACTGATCTTTGACGTCGGAAAACGTCTCGCACACGCGACGGCGTTGATAGATCTGGTCTCCCGACATGCCGACCAGCACGCCAAAGTCGGCATCGGCCCGGCCGCGAGCGAAGCGTTTGGTCCACTTCGCCGCACAGTCGCCGACGGTCCAGTTGCACTGGCTGACCGCCGTTTGAGCACGCTGAATCAACGCCTCTTCTGTTTCGTGATCGGCCGGTTTTGTGTGGCTCATGGCACTCTGGTCCCAACGGTCTGTGACTCCGATCGGTGGTGACCTCCATGCACCCGTGAGAACCATCTCACGTCCTGTTCTCATTCGCCCTCCCGCGACGGGCGAGGCATCGTATCGACGGTCCACGAAAATTGAAAATTGGCAATTGGCAATTCTCATTTTTCAATCAATCCACCAACGGGGAGCGTCCTGGAAAACACGTACATTGACACGTTTTCGCCAGACTCCCATAATCCCGCCCCTTTGCAGCTCGACCTCAAGTTCGCCACGCCGTGCGTGGGGGCGAGCCAGCGTTTTTATTCACGGCTCTCCGAGGAAAGGACTCCCGGAATGAGCGATCTTCGCAACCGTCATGCGGGTTCGGACACGGACGTCACATCCGCGGTCGCCTTGGACAACTTGCACGAAGTTCGGCGGCGTGGACTTCCGACGGGAGAGACCGCGTCGGACCCACGTGCTCAGGTCGATTTGTTCGTGCAGACCATTCAGGACAACTTGCGGGCTCAGGTCGCCGAGCTGGAACGGCGCGAGCGGAACCTTAACGAACAACTCGTGCAATTCGATCGTGAGCAACGCGCGTTGCGGTTCCGCGCTCAGGATCAAGAAGAATTAAGGCTGCGGTCTGAACAACTCGAGCAGCAAGAACGAGAATTCGCCGAACGGTTCCAAGCCAGCGAACAACTTCTCGCCGAACTGAAGCTGCGCGAACGAGAGTTGGCGCAGGCCCACGAGTCGCTGGCGCAACAACGTTCGTCGCTGAAACAGCAATTGGAAGGTCAACTGGACGTCGACAAAGCCGCGATGCAGCACTCGCAAGCTCTGGCAGATGCCGAGCGCAAGCAATTGGCCGCTGAACGGGAACGATTGCAGCGCGAGCAGAACGCGATCCTGGAAACCGTGCATACGGAAATCGATCAAGAGAAACAACGGCTCCGCAAGGAATACGCTTGGGAATTGGACGGCGAGATCGAACACTTCCGTCAGCAGCGCGATGCCTGGACCATGCAGCAAGCTCGCGATTGCGAACAGCTCGAAGAAAACAAACGGGGCCAAGAGGAAGCCATCCACAAGCTGCAGGTTGATTGGTCCGACCAGCGGCGGCGGCAAAACACGGACCTCGACGCGACTCGGCGTCAGTTGGAGCAGCAACGGCAACAATTGCTGCGCGAACACGATGAGGCGTTGCGGCGATTGCAATTCAATTGGGAATCCGAGCGTCAGCAGTTGCGCACGCAATGGGCGACGGACCTCGACGAGGAGAAGCGGCAATTCGCCAGTGAGCGGGAAGAGTTCGCAACTGCGCGTGACGCCGAGCGAGCGGTGCTGCAGCGCGACCGAGAAGCGCATGATGGATACCTGCAAAAATCGCTCGCTGATCTACAGCAACAGCGCAAACAGCTTGAGATCGAGTCGCGACGATTGCGCGATGACCACGCGCAACAAATCAAGGCCGAAAACATCGCCGTCGACCAATCGAAGGTCGAGTGGGAACGATTACGAGCGACAGAGCAGGCTCAATTGGGTGATCGGCAGCGCGAGATCGAAGCGGCGCAGCAGGAGGTCGCGCGTTCCTGGCAGGCCGCTCAGTCGGAGATCGCGCGGCGGCAGGAAGACCTCGATCTTCGTGAGCCTCAATTGCGGCGTTTCCGGCAACGGCTCGACGAACGCGAGCGGGCCATCGATCGTGAGTCGGAAACGGCGCGGCGATTACTCGCCAATCGCGCCAACGACATCGCGGCCGAGCAACGTCGGCTGGAACGCGATCGCGCGGACTGGGAACAACAACGACTGACCGAGCAGGCGGTGTTCCATCAACAACAAGATCAACGTGGCCGCGAAACGGAGAAACTGGAAGCCCGGCGGCAGCGGCTGGAAATCATGCGGTCGGAGATGGAGCAATCCAACCGACTGGCATTGGAAGCGCGACTGGCGATGGAAGAAGTTTGGACCGAGCTTCTGCCGACCGTCGATCCGGAGACCGCGCGGCGGCGCATCGAGGCCGGTCGGGCTGCGATCGCGGAACACTTTCGGCGGCTACGCGAAGAGATCGCGACGGAACGACAAGAACTGCAACTCGAACGCTTGCAGTACCAAGACCACGTGCGCCGCCAACATGATCAACTACGAGCTGATCGCGAACAGGCGCCGGCGGCGCTCATGATGCGCGAGGAGCAAGTGCGGATGAGCGAGCGGCGACTGAGGGCGGACGCGGACGAATGGGCGAAACGCGAATCGCAGTGGCGGTCCGCGCGCACACAGTGGCTGGAAGAAAAGCTCGAAGCCGAACGGATCATCCGCGCGCTGCTCGATCAAGTCGCGGAACTGGAACTGGACCCCACGCGAAGCAACAAATCCGCGTCAGTGCCGTTTTATCCGAACGCGAAAGCGGCATGACAAGAGTCGACGTGTTGCGTCCACTCACAAAACGCACCGGCTCCTTCGCAGAAGCCGGGCTTTTGATCACAACGCTCCTATTCATTCGCCTCCGCATTTTTCTTCGGCTCAGCCGGCATGGCATCGGGCTTCTCTTTGGCGTCGCCGGAGGCTTCGTCGTCCGGCTCGAGCTCGGGCACCAGTGGTGAGCGATCGGGAAATTTGTGGTACGTCGCAAACTCGGCACCTTTTTCTCGCAAGCAAACGATCAAGCCAGTCGTCGTGGCCAGGAATAGTCGATCCGTGTGATCGTTCTCGAATCGGACGTTGAACGCGCGCATCGGCAACGTTCCCAACAGTCGTCCGTCGCTGCGTTGCAGAATCACGACGTTGCCTGTCGGGTCTGCCATGAACAGTCGCGTCTTG
>CAYSHJ010000016.1:0-5723 GCA_964430385.1 uncultured Planctomycetaceae bacterium | reverse complement strand
GGTAAGCGTTTCTACCTTGTGCATGCGACACCACGCGACCCATTCGATGAATATCTTCGCGACGACCGAGGGGCTTGGAAGGCTCGGCTGCAAGGCATCGATGCCGACTTGGTGTTGGTCGGGCATTCGCACGTGCCGTTCTGCCTGGAATTGGACCGCCTGACGGTCATCAACCCCGGCAGCGTCGGTCAACCGCGAGACGGCGATCCACGCTGTGCTTACGCCATGATCGAGGACGGCCGTATCGAACTGCGTCGCGTCAAGTACGACATCGACGCGACTCTCAAGCACATGCGTGAGAGCGGCATCGACGCCGACACCGTCGACTTGGCGGCAGCCGTGTTGCGTTCGGGCGGTCAATTGGATGTCGCTGATCTCGAACGCTGGAACCGGCGTGGGAACGGCTATTCCCTCGGATTATTCGACGACGACGTGACGGAGGCACTCAGGACCGAACGACCTCCCAACGACGGTATTGTCAGCGACACCACCTTGATCGGGGACTTACCTCCGCACGCTGACGATGTGAGCGACACCGTCGCGATAAAGCTGCCGCCCAGCGTGAGCGGAAGGAACAAGGTGATTTCAAAGGAGGAAGAGTTGCCGTGATTTGAAATCACGATCGGCGTCGCACGGGAGTGCCTCGTTCGGCGATCGGTTTGCGAGAGATATCACACCAGTGAGTGATGTCGAACTCGCAGGGGCCGAGTGACGAATCGAACGGTCCATGTTGTCGCAGGTAGTATTTCATCCGTTCGATCTTTTTCTCGGCGGGTAATTCGCCGGGACGTTTCGAGCCGGGCGGCCGTCCCCAGATGATGCGTGACCCGCCGCGCGTGCCGAGTTGAAAGCTGAGTTCATCCCACGCGACCTGTGTCTGCGGTCGAGCCGGCGCGCGGATCGACTTCAAGCCGAACTCCTGCCAATGCGTCTGCAGCAGCGCCGCGAGCCGCGCAGCGCCTTGGACCGTGACATCTCGCCAGCGAGTCCCGGCCGGACCACTCGGCTGCGAGCCAACGTTTTCCACGACGGGATACTTCGCCATCTGAGCCGGTGAAAAATCGGCTGCCGGCAACACGATCGCTTCGACGTCGATCGGATACGAACCGTTCTTCGCGCGAACTATCGCGACCGGCTCGCGATATTCCAGATCAACCTGCAACTGCGCGGGAACCGATGCGCGCACGTGAACGTTTCCCTTCACCCAGGGATGTTGCTCGAACGCCTGAGCGACTCGCTGTGTCAGATCTTCATCCAGCAGCGACAATTGGGTGGGCAAACCGGCTCGCTTGGCGACTTGATCGACCAAGTCATGCGGCACCCAATGCGGCGGTGGAGTGATCTCGATCCGTGATGTCGCCAGCCGATACTGCGAGTTTCGGCTGAGGTCCGGCAGTTGCGGCACGAACTTCGGTAAAAACACGAATGCTGCGACCAGACATGACAGGGCGAGCAACAGATTCGACGGGAAGAGCCAGCCCATCTGTTGTTCGACCGGCGCAGCCACCGCCGGCTGACCGTGCAGTTTGTCAAGAGACCGATTGTCCGACATATAAGTTGTGGCACAGGCGGCTTGCCTGCGTTATGTGCGTCAAGAACTCTCCGCTCCGCATCGCATCGCTCAGCGAGAGTATTACCTGCAATCACGTGGCAAGCTTGGCCGAGCGTCTGAATCGACGCACCGGCAATCAGCAAACGTGTCTGTCCCCCGCACGGTTCCGATCAGGCAAACCTTGCGATCGCGCGGCAACGATCGGGTTCGAGGAAACACAACGGTCGCTCCGAACGCGCGAGTCGCAACGAACAGTTCAGCACAGCGGGAGAGTCAGGGTAGACTGCGAGCAATGCCGTCTTTCGGCTGGCGATTCAAGCAATTCTCGATCGCTCGTTCGCACAGCGCTCCCAGACTGAGCCCCATTCGAGCAGCGGCCTTCGGCACCAAGCTGTGACCCGTCATGCCGGGGATCGTATTTACTTCCAGCACCCACGGCTGACCGAACCGATCAACTCGAAGGTCAGCTCGCGCGAGGCCGCAAACTCCCAAGGCTTCGCAAGCGCGACGGCCGGCCGATTCAATCGCCTTCACGACGTTCGTCGGCACGGCGAACTCGAACAAGTATTGCGTCTCGTCGTCTTCGTACTTGGCCGTATAGTCGAAGAAGCCGCGTCCCGTTTCGATCTGAATCAGCGGCAGCGGAATATCGTCGAGCAAGCCCAAGGTCCATTCGGTCCCGTCGATTGCGGTCTCGATCAATCCGAACTCATCGAAATGAAAACAGCAAGCCAACGCCTGCGGCAATTCCTCCGGAGTGCGAACAATCGTGACGCCGAGGCTCGACCCTTGTGCATCGGGCTTCACGACGAGCGGGAAGCCGAGAGCGAGCGCTTGCTGCTGAATGCGACTGGCGCAGTCGGATACATGGATCAGAACATACGCTGGTGTCGGCACGCCATTTTGCATGAAGCGTTCTTTCGCAGCCGACTTGCTGAACGCCAGCCGCGACACGTTCGAATCACTGCCAGTGAAAGGAATGCGGACCTCTTCGAGAATCTGTTGAGTGTGCCCGTCCTCACCGAAGGTGCCGTGCAACGCGAGAAACGCGACGTCGAAGCCGGACCAGTCGAGCGTCGCGAGGTCGATCTGCGCAGGATCGATCCGCGTGACGATGTGTGCTCGTTCCGAAAGGGCCTTCGCAACGGCGTCGCCGCTTTCCAAACTGATGTTCCGTTCTCGAGACTCACCACCCGCGAGCACCGCGATCCGCAACGGTTGTTGACGCTCTGAGTGTCTGGTCGCCACGATTCGCCTCCGTGCTGAATCATTGCTGCGATCGCTTTCATGTCGCGGCAGATTCGATGTCGCGGCAGATTCGCGGTGGGGTGTTACCAGATTTGGTCTATCGGGCAAAAGGCCAGTTTCGATGCGACGGATCTTGGGTCGCTGAATGGCCGAGAAGACTGGCTTTCGCACACGGATGTTAGAAAGGCACACGGATGATCTTAATCCGTGTGTCTGATGCATATCCGTGTGCGACAGCAATCCGAAGGTCGACGGATCACCAAATCTGGATTTCGACATCCAGATCGACTCCGAATTGTTCGCTCACTTTGGAGCGGGCGAGGTCGATCAACCGCAACACGTCTTCGGACTTCGCTCCCTCGTGCGTGACGACGAAATTCGCGTGGCGGTCACTGATCTCCGCACCACCGATGCGAGTTCCCTTCAAGGCAGCTTGGTCAATCAAAGCGCCGGCACTCAGGCCACGAGGATTCTTGAAGATGCAGCCGGCCGACTGATCCGACAGCGGTTGGCTGGACTTTTTCATGATCCAGATTTTTCGCATCCGCTGCGTGATCTCGTCGGGATCGTCCGGCTGAAGCTGGAATGTCCCTTCGAGGATCAGCGGCTCCGAGATATTGCTGCTGCGATACTCGAACGATAACTCATCGCCGTTGCGAGTGACGATTTCGCCTTTGGCCGTCATCGTCGTGACGGACTTCGCGGTCTGACCGATGTCGCCGCTCTTCCCGCCCGCGTTCCCTTTGAGAGCGCCACCGACGGTGCCCGGAATCCCGGCCAAGACTTCCAGACCCGCCAATCCCGCTCGGACGCTGACAGAGATCGCCTGCGACAGCAAGGCGCCGGCTCCCGCGCGGAGCGAACTGCCGTCGACCGTCGTCTCGGCAAACTTCGCGTTGGTGATTTGCAGCACGACGCCGCTGACTCCCTCGTCGCGGATCAGCAAGTTCGAGCCCCCGCCGAGTACGTGAATCGGAATCTGATTCTCGTGGCAGCAGACGAGGACACGTTGCAATTCGTCGGTGTTGCGCGGCTCGATAAAATACTGAGCGGGGCCTCCGAGATTCATCCAGGTCAGGGGAGCTAACGGCTTATCGGGCGTTGTGATGTCGCTGAATGCGTCGAGTGAGCTCATGCTGAATCTGATTGATATCCCCCGCACCCATGGTGACAAGCACGTCACCCGGCTGGGAGGAATCGTCCAAAGTGTCGATCAGATGGTCAAGCGACGTCAGTAACCGCACCGCTGGCCCACGAGTCGCCAGCCGCTCGGCCAGTTCGGCGTTCGTCCGCAGCGCCGCGTCGGCACAGGTCTCGCGAGCCGTGAAGATTGGCACCAAAAACACTTCGTCCGCCGCATCGAAGCTCGCGGCGAATTCGTCCATGAGTGCTCGTGTGCGCGATTCCTGATGCGGCTGGAAGGCACACAGAATTCGTCGTCCCGGGAATTGTTCGCGAACAGTCTGCAACGTGGCTTTGACGGCCGTCGGATGATGCGCGTAGTCGTCGATCAGCGTGACGCCGCGCCACGAACCGAGCACCTCGAACCGCCGCTTCACTCCCCGAAATTCCTGTAAGCCTTCGCGCACGGCATCAGCGGACGCTCCGACGTTATGACAAATTGCCGCCGCCGCGAGAGCATTCAAAACATTGTGCCGGCCGGGAACTCGTACGCTCGCCTCGCTGAAGAACTGCCTGTGATGAAAGACGCGGAACCGAGTGCCCGTTTCCGTCGGTCGCAAGTCAGCCGCCCACCAATCGGACTTGTCGCGCAGCGAAAACGTCTCGATCTGCGCGAGGCTCGACGCGGCGGCGACGTGCGTTGCTTCACAGTCGTCTCGAATCACCAACTGTCCGTCGGCAGGCAAGCGGCTGACAAACTCCGCGAACGCCTCGCGCGTCTCGTGGAAGTCGTGAAAGCAATCGAAGTGATCCGCCTCGATCCCGGTCAGCACCGCATGCGTCGGACACAGATGCAAAAAGTTTCGCTGATACTCGCAGCTCTCGACGACGAACAATGGCCCGTCGCCGGCCCAACCGCTGACGCTCCGCGCCACGAGTTCTGCTCCCATCACCACCGACGGCGAAAAGCCTCCTTCGTGGAGGATCGTGGCCGCCATCGCGGTCGTCGTGCTCTTGCCATGAGTCCCCGCGATCGACAGGCCGACGCGCGTCTTCATCAGCATGCCGAGCATCTGGTTGTACGAGAGCTGCTCGATGCCGAGTTGCTCCGCGCGCCGCCGCTCCGGATTCGAAGGTGAGACCGCCGGGCTGTAAATGAGCAAGTCCGTTTGCCGCGGCACGTACTCGTCCGCGTGACCGCGATAGATGCGAAACCCTTTTCGTCGCAGCAACTCGAACGTGTCGGGAGGTGGCTGCACATCGGACCCGGTGACGGTCCAGCCCAGACCACCGAGCATCTCCGCCAACGCCTTCATGCCCGACCCGCAGATGCCGACAAGGTGTGCGCGATATCCCTCGCGCGCCGTCCGCTTGTCGGCGACTCGTGGTCGCACAATGGGAGCAAATGCGGGCGAAACGTTCATAGCAAAACGCAACCGATCCGAGGCCATCGCCGATGGGTGCAAGCACAATTCGCTACGCCGTTGTCGCCGAGGCACCGCCGAACACTCGCTGTATCGGTTGTGAAGCCCTGACGACTTCACGGGCTGTGACAGACGCACCACAGACACGTCTCCAGGCAAGTCCACCATGGTTGGGACGCGGGTTGTACCGAACATTCCAATCTCGGGGAATACGGTAGTTCGAAATGATCCTGAAGGGGGCGCACGACGCACTTTGCGCGTGCGGTCAGTTGGATTAGAAGGTGATTGGTGGAAATCGACGGATTTCGGTTTCGAGGGGTGTTGATTTAGGGAGGTCCAAGGATGGCGACTCGCACGGTCGGAAAAACGAAATTGAC
>CAYSHJ010000015.1:0-1519 GCA_964430385.1 uncultured Planctomycetaceae bacterium | reverse complement strand
AGAGCGTGGGATGACCACGTCGGCCGGAAAATGTCGGCACCAAGATCGAGCAATCCCGTTGCGACCAGCGGGCCAACAGGCCCTCGAGAACTGCCGCTTCAATGAACGGATGATCGGCCGGGATCAGCAGCCACCCATCGTCGTCGCGCGGCTGGAATCGCTCGCGAATTGCTCGTAAACCGAGTTCAATACTGCGCCGCATGTCCGGCGGGTCCACGTCGGGGACGACGCAGATCGCGTTCGTTTGCCGAACGACGTGCTGCAATTCGTGGTCATCGGGCCGAACGACGATCACTGTCACCGCGATCTCCGGCCGAGCCAGCGTCCGTAACAAATGCTCGATGACCGTCGTCCCGTTCCACGGCAACAGCAACTTCGGCGACACCATACGGCGGCTACGGCCGGCGGCGGGAATCACGGCAAACAGACGAGAGGACTGATTCATCGCTTCACTTGTCACAGGATCGCCAGCGGGTGACGGCGCTCTTCCAGCGTTCCGCGGGTCACACCAACGCGATTGGCGGCATTTAATCTTTGCCAGACGTCACGGCCCGTCGTTTCGCCGCGCAAGAGCGACCGATATGACGACAGAATCAACCGAATCTCGGCCGGAGTTTCATCAAGCAGTTCAATCCGGAAGTGTCGCACTCCGCAAGCGAGAAGTTCCGGTACGACTTCGGCCGCACTCTGCGGAACGGCGTTGAACAGTGTGTTCCGACAACCAACGTCGGCCGTCAGACGATGTTCCATACCGATGCGATCGCGCAGATGTACCGCATGGCGGTCGCAAGGGCGTCCGCAGTTGGTCGCGTTCGTGCCCGGCGAAAGCACGGCGCAGAAGACGCAATGCTCCATGTGAAACATTGGCATGTGCTGGTGAATGACGACTTCCAACCACTCTGGCGGGGAGGCCGCGACCAGATCGAGCAGTTGCTCGCGATTCAAGTCATAGGACGCCGTGACCCGCCGCGCGCCCTGCTCGATCAAGAACTGAGCCGTCAGTTCATTCGTGACGTTCAGCGAAAAGTCCGCGATAAAGTAGCCGTCGCGCTCCGCGTGACGAGCCGAATTGTCATTCAACATGGAATCAGCATTCGGTTCATCACGCGGAGCGTGATGGCTACGTTGCGGCTCCGCCGCGTTAAGGAGCGGGCTCTTCAGAGTTTCCCGACCTCTGTCACTCGCAGACGACTTTCCGAAAAACCACAAGCCACCAAGATTCCGCACCAAGATGCCATCCGGTTCGTGGTTCGCGATCGCGCGAAACAGCCCCACCTCGCCAGGCCTTTGAATGCGGGGAGTCGCCAGCCAAAGTTCGGCGCCGGATCCGCGCGCCCGAGACACGGCTTCGCGGTATTCGCGGATGTCCTGAAAATCAGCGAACAGATTTCGTTCACCGGCGTCGAGCAACGTTTGCAGTTGCGGCAACGTTCGGCAAAGGACGTAAAGTATCGTGTCCCGTTTGACCGCCGACGACCCCTCTCGCTGGCGAGGAGAGGGCGCCAGACAGTTTGCTTTC
>CAYSHJ010000014.1:0-2038 GCA_964430385.1 uncultured Planctomycetaceae bacterium | reverse complement strand
CAGAACCTGGGCTACTTTATGACAGTGATGAATGAGTACGGCCTCGCGGAGAGTAGGTTGGGCACTCTTGCCCGACCGGGGACTGACAGTAGTGAGCGTCTTAACGCGGCGGAGCCGCAACGTAGCCATCACGCTCCGCGTGATGAGCCGAAGGCTGATTCGACATCTGATCGCCGATCGGCTCGTCACGCGGAGCGTGACGGCTACGAAACGGGCAGGAGTGCCCATCCTACGACAAGCTTTTCGCTGAACTACAACCGCGGCGAGCGCGTCTTTGGCCTGCCTCGCGAGCGAGTTCTGGAGCGAGCGGCCGAGGCGGACTTGCTTTTGAACGTGATGGGCTATCTCAACGACGAAGAGATTCTCGGCCGCGTGCGGCGGCGGGTGTTCATCGACATCGATCCCGGGTTCGGGCAGATGTGGCGCGACCTGGGGCTGCACGATGCGTTTCGGGGGCATAACGAGTTCGTGACGCTGGGACAAAACATTGGCCGGCCGGATTGCGCGATTCCGACTTGCGGTCTAAAGTGGATCACGATGCCGCAGCCGGTCGTGTTGGAACAGTGGCCGGAAGCCCCCTCACCCCTGACCCTCTCCCCAAAGGGGCGAGGGAGCCTGGACCATGAACGGCCCGCAGGGTGCTTTGCACAAACGGTTCCCGACCCCTTTTTCGGAGCGTTCACCAGCATCGGCGCGTGGCGCGGACCGAATGGGCCAATCGAGTACAAGGGCCGAACCTACGGGCTGCGGGTCCACGAGTTTCGGAAGTTCGTCGGCCTGCCTTCGCTCTGTCCTGGTTCGCGGTTTGAGATGGCTTTAGACATTCACCCTGGCGACGCGAAGGACATTGCGATGCTCCGGGAACAGGGCTGGTTGCTGGTCGATCCGAAGGTCGTCTGCGGAGGCCCGGCCGAGTACCGTGAGTACATCGCCCGCTCGAAGGCCGAGTTCATGATCCCCAAGCAGATGTACGTGGACACGAACAGTGGCCTGTTGAGCGATCGCAGCGTGTATTACCTCGCTAGCGGTCGGCCGGTGCTGGCTCGCGACACGGGTATCGGCCACTTGTATCCCATAGGCGAAGGTCTGCTCACGTTCTCGACGCTCGAGGAAGCAGCGGCCGGTGTTGAGACGATCAACCGGGACTACGCGCGGCACGCTCGTGCTGCGCGCGAGTTGGCTGTCGAGTTTTTTGATTCGGACAAGGTGCTAACGAAATTGCTGAGCGATTTGGGCGTGGAGTCCTGAGTACTTCCGTAGCCGAAGTCGTGAGACTTCGGTCCGAACTCTCACGAGTTCGGCTACACAGACCGTCTGAGGCGAAGCGTCGTAGGAGAGTTGACTCGATGAGTGTGATCGTCGTCGCCGGGGCGCTGGCCAACAAATACCGCAACGGCGGCGGGACTTGGGAGCGGATGAGTTGGGCCGTCGGGCTGCGGCGGCTTGGGTTCGACGTGTACTTTGTTGAGCAAATCGCCCCTCAGGCTTGCATCGATGCGACCGGGGCCGCAAGCACGTTTGAGGATTCCGTGAATCTCGCCTGGTTCCGATCGGTCACCGAGTGGTTTGGCATGGCTGACCGCTCGGCACTGATCTACGTCGGCGAAAAAGGAGTCGGGAACCTTTTGCCGGAACGGCCCGAAGGGTGCTTTGCACAAAAGGTTCCCGACCCCTTTTTCGAGAGTGCCGGAGTGCCCTGGCCACAACTGCTGGAACTGGCCGAATCGGCGGAACTGCTCGTGAATCTCAGCGGACACCTCACGCTGTCGCCGTTGCTCGACCGGATTTGCCGCAAGGCATACATTGACGTGGACCCCGGCTTCACGCAGTTCTGGCACGCCGATCCAAACACGCCGTTCCATGTGGGCGGGCACGATTTCTATTTCACGATTGGCGAGAACATCGGCTCGCCCGACTGTCCCATTCCGACGGGCGGCCTGCACTGGCGGCCGATTCGGCAACCGGTGGTGCTCGAACAGTGGCCGGTCGTGAACTCGGAAAGTGTAGCCCGCTCTCGCCGAGAGTGGACGGAGCGAGC
>CAYSHJ010000013.1:0-9264 GCA_964430385.1 uncultured Planctomycetaceae bacterium | reverse complement strand
GGCGCTGTCGGGGTGGACGGCGTCGATGAACGCGGGCGTGCGGTCGACGACATCGGGCACCAGCAGAAAGCCGAAATCGAGCGGCTTGTAGCGACGCAGTTTAACGGCCGGTTCCTCGGTGCGCGGATCCTTCTTGGGTTCGAATTTGCCGCTGATGATCTGCCGAATGGATTCGCGAAGCTCGGTCATCGGGATCGCGTAGTTGACCCACGTGTTGGACTTCGTGTTTCGCAACTCAAAACCCAACATGCCCAGCAGTCGGCCGTCACGCGTCGTCAACACGCCCCCTGCCGCACCGGAATTATTTGTGACGCCGTCGACGACGTAGATCGGACCTTGATAGGGGCTTTCAAAAACACCTCGCCGTGTTTCGAGCGTCGTTCGCGAGGCGATGACGCCGTGAATGACCGACACCGGTTCGTCACCGGCGGCCACGTTGAACATGTTGCTGAACCCCAGCACGCGGGTGCCAGTTCCGACCGATGTTGCTTCGTCGACTTCAAAGAACGGGAATTCGAGTCCCTCAGCACCATTGAGTTTGAGTACCGCCAACGCCAACTGAGGTTCGGCTCCGAGCACCTTCGCCGTGAACCGTCGCCCATCGGCCAGCACGACATTGACCGCATCCGCGTCGAGCACGTGACTCCAGACCGTGGCGATGTGCCCTTGCGACGACACGAGGAATCCGGTCCCATACGCCGCCAAGTTCTGAATGCCGCCGGCTCCAAAAATCTTCACGATCTTCGGCTGCACGGCGTCAATCGTCTGCCGCATCGACTGCGCGGTTGCGGAAGTTGACGAGAGGAAGAAGTTAAGGCAACACACGACGGCGATCGGCGCGGCAAGCCGATGGCGCGCGCAATGCAAATTGCAAATTGCGGAATGCCAATTGTGAACGAGAGTGCTGGATCTCAGCCAATTGAAGATTTGAAATTTGAAATTTGAAATTTGAAATGCCATCGTCCGCATCGCTACGGCACTCCTTTCTTGACCGCCGCAAAGTCGGCTTTTTCGAGTCGCAGATGCGCGAACTCTTTTTCCCCGCCGCGCACGATCCACGTTTGCGGCAGTCGTCGGCCGCCGAAGTCGCGCCAGCCATCGAAGCGGATGGCGCATTCCTCGGCGTCTTCGTGCAGCCGCGTGTCCAGACCGACTAAAGTGCCACTGGTCCGGCTGAAGTACCATCGCGTCTCCACGGCTGACTGGGTCGTGAAGATGACGTCGACCAACTCGCCCCGGCCATCGAGTGGCTCGCTGCCGAAGTAATGACTTTCGGCGAACGTGGAAGAGCCCTTTTGCAACAACAATTTCAAATGATGAGCCGCGATCAAAAATCCCCCCGTGCCGGGTGGCTCGTCGGCCGCGTCGGTGTCGTCAAGCGGTTGGAAGAATGCGGCGTCGCGAATCTCCAAGCCGACACCTTTCGGCGCGAGCGTCAGTTCGAACCGGTCGCCGGCCGCCGATTGGCCACTCAATCGCCACGAGCCGGTTGCGCTGGAGAAATCGCCGAACGACTTGAGCACCGCGAGCACTCGCTCCTGCTCCAATTGATTGAAGCGATAATTCGCAAAGCCTGCCTTCTCAATAAACCACTCTTTCCATTGTTCTGGGATGGGGGTTTCCTTGGCTGGCGGCGTTGGTCGCGGGGGCAGAGGGAAGTCCGGCTGATCTTTGGGCTTGCCGTCCTTCTCGTTCTTGGGTTTCGGTTGCGGTTGCGGCGGTTTGGACTGGCGCGGACTGGACATCAATTCGGACTTCGCATGCAGTCCGCGCAGCCGAGCGTAAATCTCGTGCCGTTCGCCGTCGTGGCGGAACACGATCGGCAGTTTCCAGCCCATCGGGTAAATGCCCAGGATGTTCTTGTATTGATTCACGCTCCGAATTGGACGCCCGGCAAACGTCACCAACTCATCGCCGGATCGCAGGCCGCGGCGGTACACGTCGGACGCTTCCAAAATTCCGTTGACCACAACGCTCCCGTCCGTTTGCGTGGCGACGGTCGCTCCCAGAGTCGCGTGGTCCACAACTCGGCCGGCTTTGAGTTGATCGAGGAAGAATTTAATTTGGTTGATCGAGATCGCGTACCCAGCGCCGGAGTTGACTCGCCCGCGCTTCTCGAACGAGCCGCGTCCGTTGATGCCCACCAATTCGCCGGCCGAGTTGAACAGCGGACCGCCGGAATTTCCGGGGTTAATCGACGTGTCCACTTGAATGCAGTCGGTGTATTCCAGCCACGTCCCCGCCGGTGGCTGATACCGGTGCGTGCCGCTGACGATGCCGTACGTAACCGTCGGCTGAAAGTCGGTCGCCAACAAGAACGGGTTCCCCATCACGTATGTCCAATCGCCGATCTGCAGTGCGTCGCTGTCGCCGAATGTCGCGATCGGATAATCCTCGCGGCCCAGCAACTTGATGAGAGCCACATCGCCGGTCGGATCGATACCAACCACCACGGTGTCGTAGAGCACACCGTTGTTGAGGCCGCATTTCATGAACGGCCCCAGCCCATTCACGACGTGAAAGTTCGTGAGCGCAAACCCATCACGGCTGATGACGACCCCCGAGCCGCCCCCCTGCCCTCCCTTGGCGAAGACGGCGACGACCGTCGGAGCGATCCTCTGGATGACCTCGACTCGCTGCTGTTCGGCCTCGTGAACGATCGGGTCTGCGGCGTTTCCCGCGGCGACGATCATCATGAGCACTGCGGAAACCATGGCCGACATCAGGAACCACGAGGACAGTCGTCGATTGCTTTTACGAAGTTTCACGTCGTCACCTGAATTGTGTTGTCGACCTGGCAAGTGCAGAAGCTCGCCCCTGCTCGCGCCACGACGATGAGGCAAGCGAACCCTTCGAAACGATTAATCATGTGCCGAAGTGTGTTCCGCCAACCACGCTTGGACGTCGGCGATCGACCGCAGGTCAACAGCCTCCTCCGCAAGTGTTTCCAGTGTTGTGAAAGGCAAGCGACTGATCCGCTCTTGCATCGCGTCCGGCAACGTTCCACACAGTCGCGACAAGACTTTCATCACGGAATTCGCCGCGCCGCGTGCCTCCCAAATTCGTTCTACTGATGTGACATAAGGCATGCTTCGCTCCTCCTCAAGTGCAGTTAGTCTGACTTCAAACAATTGGTCGAGATCGCTCCGCAGTTGCAACATACGGTCGATCCAACGGAAGACCAATCGTAGTTGGTCGGCATCGTAGCCCAAGTCATACAGGCTTCGCACCAGTTTCCACTTGATTTCAAACCTTCGTTCCGGGTGGCGCGCGGTTCGTAACGCTTCGATCTGTGCCCGAGCCATTTGGATCGGCAGCGAAGTTCCGGTTTGCCAGTCGGTTCGCAGACGATGCGTCAATTTGCAGACCGGAAATCGCAACCGGCTGGAGAAGCTTGCGAACTCGAAAGTGTCTTCCTCCGGCAGCCAGTTGTCGCGCAGATCGGCGAGGATGACCAACGTGACAACTCGCCGACGAAAGGCCGACAACAGCCCTGCGTTGTAGCAGGCGATCCGAAACGTAAACCACGTCTTGAACGACGTTTGCACCTCGACATGCAGCAGAATCCATTGTTCGTCGCCGTTTCGCAGTCGCACGTTGGCTAGCAAGTCGACAAACCGGCTTCGTTGGCTCGATTGGGGCAACACTTGCGTGATTTCCTTGTCCAGCCACTGCGGCTCGATGCACCAATCAATGGCAGCGTAAACGTCGGGAAAATAGTCCTGGACGAACACCTCAAAATATTGCCGAAGCGCCTCTTTCCAGGCTCCGTCGTAATCGTTGTCGGGTTCAAGCACGTCGTGATCGCCCGCGAGCGAATCGGTCATGGTCGGCTCAATTCGCCTCGCGAGGTCGGCGCGTCCCAATTTTATTTCACCAACTTGGCGTCGGCCAAATCGAGGTGATCGGAGATATCCAGATTGCCGCCGAAGTCGACCAGGATTTCCAACATCACGACTCCTGCGACATCGAGGTCGATTAGTCTCGGTGAATCCTTCGCTTTCACGTCCGCTTCGAACAGCGACTTGCCGTCGCCGGAGATCACCAAGCGGCAATCACCGTAGCCGTTCGACGCGACCAAGTGATCGATACCGATGACCGTTTGCAGGCGCCGATACTCGCCACCAAGCCGGTACTTCAATTGAGTCTTCGAGTGCAGGCACAGGCCGCGCGCATAGATCTTGTTTCCCAGCCGCAGCGGGCCGCCGTCCATGTTCGTGTCGCGGCGGTATTCCCAGGTGACATCGAAATAAGGCGTGTACTTCACGTCGCGTGGCTCGAATTGCGACAGGTAACGCAGCTTCCCTTGGCTGAGGTCAAGCGCCTTGAGTTGTTCCAGCGCCAGCGGGACTTCCGCCTTCGACGGAAGTTTCGCCGTGAGCCCTTGCGCCGAACCAATCACGGAGGCTGCGAGCACGACATCGCCGTTGACCAGCTCGATGCGGACAGCGGCTGGCTTCAGGCCAGTCGGTCGGCGTCCGAATAGCAAACCGAAAATCTTTTCCCGCTTGATCAGCTCTTCTTCGCCATCGAGTAGGAACTTCACCGACTTGTCTGTCAGATCCACGACGAAACCGTCGAGGTAGTCGAGCACGTCTTCCTTGCGGATGACCAACAAATCGGATTTCAACTCGCGCTCGGCGAGCTTCGCCCATTGTTCGTCCACGCTGGTGAATCGATCGGCGAAGCGAATGTTGGCGACGTCTGATTGCGGTAACGTCAATTCACCCAGCAGCGGCGATGTGAGCTTTAGTTTTTGTTCGGTGACTTGCAGCCGTGAACAACTGAGCGTCGTGCCGTCCCACAACATGACGACCGCCACCGGCTTGTCGAGCCTGGCCGCTTCGCTGCGGAATCGGACCTCGAGCACTTCGCTCAACGGTATCGATGTCTCTTGCCCCGACACGGCCAACGTCACTCGGCCATCGGACAATCCTCGCCATTCGCCGGTGCGAGGCTCGCCTTGAAACGTGCTGACTTCGACCTGAGGCGCCAAGCAAAGGGTGAGCAGCGTGATTGTCAGCAGGTTCATTCTGACACCGTTTTTTGTTTCCTTTCCTTGTTCCCAAGCTCCGCTTGGGAACACGCGTCTTGGAAGCTCTGATTCACGAGTACCGCGTCATGTGGTGCGACATTGTCGCGAAGCGGAGCTTCGAGGGAGGCATTCCCAAGCAGAGCTTGGGAACGAGAGGCTGTTCACAAGAGGCTGTTCACATTTTCGGCGCCGGGCGATTGGCGAGTTTCTTGAAATACTGCTCAATGGCCTCGCGGTAGTGCGAGGGGAAGTTTCGATTGATCACGTTCTTGGCTTTCGCGGCTTCTTTCGGCGGCAACGTGCCCCAACCGGCTTTGTTGCCGATGTCCTTCTTGTCAACTTCGCCGGGAGCGGTCGCGCCCTTCACTTGGCTGTCGCCGGCCGCGCCACCGGATTGATTTTGGTTGCCTCCTTGCCCGCCTCCGCCACCGGCGCCGCTTTGCTGCTGTTCGATCTTTTTGATGATCTCGTCGAGCGACTCGATGATCTCTTCCTCGACCTTCTGAGTCTTCTGACCAGGACGAGCGAGGCTCAAACGTCGTTCGACGTCGAGCATCTTGCGAGCGACTTCGCCCAACGATGCTTCGCGCATCTGTTCGATGTCATGCCGCATCAGCGTCGCGACGGCCGTGTAACGAGCCGGAGTGTTCTGCGTGCTGTCGAGCAACAGGTGCAGCGTTTTCAAGGCGTCGGACTTCTTCAGGAGTTGATGCTGGCAGAGTGCCTTGTTGAAAAAATAACCGGCGGGATCGACGACTTGTTTCGGGTCGATCGCGGTCAGTACTTCCAAAGCCTCTTCAAACAACTGCCGTTGAGCCAGAAAGCGTCCGACGTAGAGCCGCAGGTGTTGGCGAGCGAACTCGTTCATCGAGTCACTGGTCGCGACGACCTCGCGCGGCCACGCGGCCGTGGGAGTCGCATCTTGGCAAGCGACCACGATTTTCTGGGCGTCGGCGTCAGCCAATGCGAGCGTGCGGATGACTCGGTCGAAGACCTCTTCGGCGGTGAGGCTCGTTTCGCCAAATGACCACTCGCGGCCGATTTGTTCGAGCAACGCCTTGTCGGTCACACCTCGTTCGACGACCCACTGCAAGGCATTGCGTCGGACCTCCGTCGCCGTCGGCGGGGCGAAGACTTCGTCTTCGGCGGCGGACAGAATGTTGGTCTGACCCAAGAGCGGCGCCAGTGCGACGAGGGTAAACCAAGTGGCGGGCCTCCAACGATGAACTCGATTCCACTGACGACGCATGTTCGACGGTTGGCGGCTCATTTGTTCTTTCCTTTGACAAGGTCCGTGGTCGCTTGCTGGATGCGGGATTGACGGCCGGAAAGGTCTTGTAGTTGCTCGACGACATCGGGCTTTGTCGCCTGCTCACCGTCGACTTGGCGGCCCAATTGCTTCGTGCGGCGGTTCACTCGGAATTGCAACGACCGGAGCATCTTCAGCTCAGCGAGTTGATCCACGAGCGGCTGGGTTTGATCACCGTTCTGCTGCTGTTGCTGCTGCTGTTTTTTCTCATCGTCGGACTTTTCCATTTCCTTTTGCAGTGCTTCGATCAATTCTTCCAGGGCTTCGATGACATCCTTCTCGACCGTTTGGGTCAGCTCACCGACCTGAGCGTCACGTAACCACTTGACCAGCGATTGCACGTCCTGACGAATGGCCACGACGGCTTCGGGAAACGCGACGGACGAACCTTCTTCTTTGAGCAGCACCAACGCCTTATCGGTTTCGATCAGAATCTCTTGTTCATCCTGAGCGAGCTTGACCGAGCGAGCCCGAACCGAACTTTTCTCTGATTCACCTGCCTTCGAGAGCCGCACAGTGTCGTGATAGATAATGAGCTGCATCGCCAGCATCTTTTTGAAGCGGGCTTCCAACGCCGCGAGCAGCAGCTTTTGCTCTTCCTCGCGAAGCTGGTGCAAGATCTCCTCGATCTTGTCTTTCGCTTCCATCAGCTTGCGGATCGCTTCGTCCTGCTCTTTCGAGGCGTTATCGCGTTGCTGCTTCCGGAGTTCTTCAATCGCTCGCTGCATGGCATCGCGCGACTGTTCCAATTCCTTGCGGCCGGGTGTCTTTTGCTGCTTTTGGTCTGGCGGTTGCGATTCCGTGTCGGACTGCTTGTCGTTTTGCTGTTGTTGCTGTTGTTGTTGTTGTTGTTGTTGTTGTTGCTGTTGGTCATTGTCGGATGGCTTGTTCTGAGACTTTTGATTTTGGTCCGAAGGCATCGGCTGCGAAGGCTTCGAACCAGGCTTCGATGCGCTGTCTTTCGGGCTGTTCTTGCCTGGGTTGTTCTTATCGGCCGGCGATTGATTCTCGTCCGGCTTCTTGTCGTCAGCGGACTTTTCGTTGGGGTTGTTTTCTTTGTCGTCCGGCTTTTTACCGTCGTCGTTCTTGTTGTCGTCCGACGGTTTGTCGTTCTGTTCGTCCGGCTTCTGGTCGGAGTCTTTCGATTTGTCCGACGACTTCGCGGACTTGTCCGAGGGTTTCGACGACTCGCCATTCTTTTGGGCGTCTTGTTTGTCGATCTTCTTTTCGAGATCGCCCACCTGCTTATCGACGTCGCCTTGTTTGTCGGCGAGCTTCTTCGTGTCGTCGCCGCGCTCGGTGCTGGCGCGGACATCCTTTTCCTTGCCGATCAGTTTGTTGAGATCTTTGAGAAGGTCTTGCAGACGTTGCTTTTCCTTCTCGATCTCACTGCGGCGATTCTCGGACTGCATCAAGTCGAGCAACGCTTTCAACTGGGCGACGAGTTCATCTTGGCGTTCGATGGCCTCTCCGAGTTGCGGCTGTTCGCGGTTGAGCAGTTGGAAGATGAGAGTCATCTGATCCTCGACGCGCGACTCCTGCGACTTGCCGATCGCTCGAAACAGCAGGTCAGCTCGTTCGGGATCCTGCTTGCGGAGGATTTCGGCCATCTGCTGCAGCGTCAGCGAGAAGCGTCTGTAGCGCGCGCGAATCGCGTCTTGATCGCCCGCCAGCGTTTGCTTGTTGGCTGGCGGCGGAGCGTCTTGGGCCAAGAGGCACACGGGGCCATTGCCAATTGCAAATTGTAAAATGCAAATTGCAAATTGAAGGACGCGGCGCCGGGCTGACTGCCATCGGCAATTGGCAATTGGCAATTGGCAATTGGCAATGCTCCTATTCATCGGATTGCCCTTTCAGCTCTTGAATGCGGCGTTTTTTCCGGTCGGACTTGGTGCGTTCTTCTAATTGCGTCTGTTGTTCAATGATCGACTTGAGCAGTTCAATCGCCTCCTGGAATGTCTCCAGGCGTTGCATTTCTTTCAGGATCGCCTCCATTTGTTCGATCATCACTCCCAGACGGGCGGTGGATTCGTCCAATCCCGGCAACGGATCGCGAGCGTCATCCAGCAGAATCTTCAACGCCCCCAGAGATTCATCGACGCTAGGATAATCGCCGGTGTTCAAACTGTGGAGAGGTTTTACGATATTGTCGTCAATTCGTTCCAACATCTGCGGCGTGTGAACGGCATTATTGAGCAATTCCTCGCGGATGTCTCGGAAGGCCTCTTCGAGCGACGTCGTCTCGGTGGCGTTCTTGCGAATGGCATGCAGCGACCGAATCACGCTGGCAGTCACGGCCGTCATCAGATCGGCCGCTTTGGTGTCCGATATTCTCTTCGCGGCCTCGTCCCCACCACTGTTTTGGCTAGCGGGGGGCGTTAGCCCTCCGGTCGATGGCGACTTGGCATTCGGTTCCATCGGGGGGCTGACGCTCCCCGCGAGCCGGCGAAATTTGAGCTTGACCGCGTCGTCGGCTTTCGAGCGATGCAGGATCAGATCCGCTCGCGTCTGTTTGACTTCGGTGATGATCTGTTCGAACCGGCGTCGCAGGTTCAGTTCTCTTTGGTACAGCAGCGACAGCAGTTCTTCGTTGCTAACAATCTTGAACGTGAACTTTTGGCCGCGCGCGACATGCGGGCCGTTGAGCGTGTCGGCGTCTTCAGCGACGACGGTCAGTGTCAGCTTCTGGCCAACCGACAAGTCCATCTTCAAAACTTCAAACCGCTCGGTCGGTTCCTTGTCGTCCGACTGCAATTTGAATTCGCGCGGATCGCCTTGCGGAGTTCGTTCGAGAGATCGGACGTCCCACGGTTCCTTGTCATCGACTTGAAATTCAAACCGGGCATCGCGGATGCCATAATCGTCGGTGATCAGTCCCGCCACCGGAATCTCCGCTTTGCGCGTGACCGACGTGCCGATG
>CAYSHJ010000012.1:0-2082 GCA_964430385.1 uncultured Planctomycetaceae bacterium | reverse complement strand
GCCACCGGCAAGGTCGCGTGGAAGCAGGACCGCAACCTCGACGCCCCGCAGGAAGCGGCTCAAAGTTACTCGACGCCGGTGTTGCTCGACGACAACGGCCAAGAAACGCTCGTCGTGCTTGGTGCCGATCACGTGACGGCTCATGACGCGTCGAACGGCAAAGAATTGTGGCGCGTCGGCGGGTTGAATCCGACGGGACACCAATACTTTCGCTCGATCGCCTCCGCAGTGGTCCACAACGGCATCGTGGTCGCTCCGTACGCTCGGAAAGAGACGATCACGGCGATCAAGCTGGGAGGCAGCGGCGACGTCACCGGTTCGCACATCGCCTGGACGAAGAAGGGCAACGGCACCGACGTTCCGACTCCCGCCGCCGCGAATGGCCGAGTTTATGTGTTGAATGACGGAGGCATCGTCACCTGCCTAGAGATCGCGACCGGCAAAGAGATTTGGTCCGGTCAATTGGAGAAGAACCGTCACGCCTACAGTTCCTCACCGATTCTGGCGGACGGCAGAATCTACCTCACGCGAGAAGACGGTAAGACATTCGTGCTGGTGCAAGGCAATGAATTCAAAATCCTCGCCGGCAATGAACTGGATGGCACTCAAACCGTCGCGACGCCAGTCTTCACCGACGGCCGGATTTTGCTCCGCACGGAGACGCACTTGTATTGCATCGGTGGGTAGGGAGACATTCATGCCGACTGAACGTCGCGTATTGATCGACGTCACCAACAACGTGTGGCATGAGTGCGCCGAGTTCTCAGGCGACACGTTGCCGCTCAAGGGGGTAAAAAACTGGGCCGTACGGACTCGGCGGCTGCGCGGCGGGTTGTCGGACGGCGTTGATGTCGTCGAGATCGACAACGGAGCGCTCAAGCTCGAACTCCTGCCGACGCGCGGCATGGGTCTGTGGCGCGGCGAATTTCTCGGCATCCCGATCGGCTGGAATTCGCCGGTGAAACGGCCGGTGCATCCGGCGTTCGTGAATCTTGACGAACGAGGCGGACGCGGCTGGTTGGCGGGGTTCAACGAGCTGTTGTGTCGCTGTGGCTTGGCATTCAACGGGCCTCCCGGCTGGGATACCGGCTTTGAAGACAATCCGATCCAAGGTGAACTGACGCTGCACGGCAAGATCGCCAACCTGCCGGCGCACTTTGTGGACCTGAGCCTCGATCCCGACAGCGGACGGATCGCGGTGACGGGCATCGTCGACGAATGTTCGATGTTCGGTCCGTGCTTGCGGCTCATGTCGACTATCGAGACCACGGTCGGCTCGAACCGTTGTGTGATCATCGACGAAGTCGTGAACGTCTCGGCGAAGCCGGCCGAGTTTCAACTGCTGTATCACACGAACATCGGCCGCCCGTTCCTCGACCCCGGCGCGCGGTTCCTGGCTCCCGTCCGCGAGATGTGTCCGCGTGACGCTCGCTCCGCCGAAGGCATCGAGACGTACGACATTTACGATGCCCCGAGTGTCGACTACGCCGAGCAAGCCTATTACTTCCGCTTGGCCGGCGATGTGAACAAGCAAACTCTGGCCATGCTTCACAACGCCGCCGGAGACTTGGGGCTGAGCCTGCGATTCTCGCTGGCCGAAGCTCCCTGCTTCACGCTTTGGAAAAACACGCAGGCCGACCAAGACGGCTACGTCACCGGCCTGGAACCGGGCACGAACTTCCCGAACCTGCGCGGCTTCGAACGCCAGCACGGCCGAGTGATCAAACTGGCCCCCGGCGCATCGCATCGCATCCGGCTGGAACTGGCGATTCACTCCGGCAAGTCGTCGGTCCAGGAAGTCGCCGCGGAAATCGAGCGACTGCAAAGCTCCACGACGCTCGCCGTCAGCCGGCGACCGCTGCCGGAATTTTCACCGGCCGAGACGTAGCTCCGAGGCTGTGAAGAAATCGTAGGCGAGCCTCTCTGAGGCTCGCTTGTTTCCGTGCAAGGCGCTCTGGAAAGCTACGGGACGACGTTTCGCACGTGTGAAGAATTGACTCTCAGGCGAGCGGGGCGGCGTCAGCCCCCCGGTTTTCAGCGGCCATCGTGACCACCGGGGGGCTGACGCCGCCCCGCTCGCCA
>CAYSHJ010000011.1:0-4084 GCA_964430385.1 uncultured Planctomycetaceae bacterium | reverse complement strand
AGCCCGGCCGCCATTGCGACCATCGCTGGTCGGCGGATGTCTGGTGATTGTGGCGGCTCTCTTTTGGTCCTACGCAGGACCACTAACTTCGCTCGCGAGTCGTTGGGCCAACGAGGCCGATTACTCGCACGGATTCCTGGTCCCCGTATTTGCCGCCTACCTGCTCTGGGTTCGCAGGGGAATGCTCAGCACGCTTACTGGACGTGGGAGCTGGTGGGGGCTGGCATTCCTGATTTGTGCCGGAGTGATGCGGTGGCTCTCAGCCTATTTCTTTTATCCGTTGCTCGATGGACCCTCGCTGTTGCCTTGCTTGGCGGGAGTGGCACTGTTGGTGGGGGGCTGGAAGGCGCTGCAATGGGCGTGGCCGGCGATTGCCTACCTGGCTTTCATGATGCCCCTCCCAGGCTTCGTCGCCGGCCGTCTGAGCGACCCGCTTCAACGGGTCGCAACGATCGCCTCGACATGGCTTTTGCAATTGCTGGGTGTTCCAGCCATCGCGCGTGGAAATGTCATCTACCTGACTTCCGGCACGATCGGCGTCGTGGAGGCCTGCAGCGGCTTGCGAATGCTGATGTTATTCCTGGCGATTACGGTCGGGGCGTCCTTTCTGATCAAGCGGCCGATCTGGGAAAAGGTCTTTGTCGCTCTAAGCGCGCTCGTGATCGGCGTCATCACCAACATCCTGCGGATCACGGTGACGGCAATTCTACTCGAGTACGTCGGCAAAGAATTGGCCGAGAAAGTGTTTCACGACCTGGCAGGGTGGCTGATGATGCCTGCGGCGACACTACTCCTCTGGCTTGAGTTGTTCATCTTGTCCAAGCTCCTGGTACAGCCTGTCGAGACGGGGCCGGTTTTGTTACGCGGCTAGCCCCCAAAAAGACATGAATAGAATATGATTCCTGACGACAAATCCATTTCTGAAATCCACAATTCGCACCCGTCAGCCGAGCGGATCCCCAAGTCCGCGGTGGCTGATGCGAACGCAGGTGCCAGTTGGACCCAGTCGGACTCCTCGGCTGGCGAAGCCGCTGGGGGTGGTGCCGATTTCTCGCGGTACCTGCACGCCTTTCGGCGGCGCTGGCTAATCGCGGTTGTCATCGCACTGCCTGTGGCTGCGTTGGCCACGTCCGCCGTCTGGATTTATCAGCCGAAAGTCTACACTTCCACGGCGACACTGCGCATGGCGGCCGCCGAAAGGACACTCATCTTCGACACGGTCGACAGTCGGGCAGGTGCGAGCACCTTCGACGTCTACAAGAAAACGCAACGCCAATTGCTCCGCAGCCGATTCGTCGTCACACGGGCGCTCCAAGATGGGGTGCTTGCAAAACTGCCTGTGTTTCAAGACCAACCCGATCCTGTCGAGTGGCTTGAAAACAATTTGATCGTGAAGTTTCTCGACGAATCGGAAATCATACAGATCTCACTTTCCGCGAAAGATCCGGAGGGGCTTCACCAGTTGATCACTGCCGTTGTCGACGCTTATTTCCAAGAGATTGTATTCGTCGAACGTGATCGCAAACTCGATCGCCGTTCAAAACTCGACACGGCATTAAAAAATGTCGAAACGGAACTCAGATCCAAGCGCAATGACTTGGCGCAGCTTGTCGAGAAGGTCGGGTCGGGCGACTCAACCGCCTTAACCCTGACGCAGCAGAGTTTACTGCAACAGTTCATTGCGTTACGGCAGCGCTTCACCCAGTCGCAGTTCGAATTGATGCAGGCCGAGAGTCAGCTCGAGCTCATTATGCCGTCGGAGAACCCGGAGGGGGAAGTTGTCATCTCCGAGAGCGAACTGGAGCTGGCCATTCAAAACGACCGGGTGGCCGAGCAACTCAACGCCGAGAAGCAGGAGATCCTCAATCGCATACGGGAAACCGAGACACGAGTCAAGGAGGGCGTCGCTGCTCGGAAATTGGAAGAGCATAACCGCCGCCTCGAAATCTGCGATACGAGATTCGAGGCCCGCAAGCAAGCGCTGCGTCAGGAGATGATCGAACATATGAAACAATATGCAGCGGCTGGGACCGAAGAACTCAAGCGGAAAGTCGCCCAGCTCGCGGCCCAGGAGAAACAACTGGAGAAGAAATTGCAAGAAATGGACTTGGAATCCCGGAAGTTCGGCCGGTCGTCGGTCGAGGTCGAATTGCTGAGGGCGGAATTAGCAGGTCTGCAAGATGTTAAAAAAAGCATCGGTACCGAACTCGAACGGACCAAGGTCGAGCTGCAAGCCGATTCGAAAAGCGAGTGGATGCGCGTCACGCGCTTAAGCGATGCCCAGCCGGCGCGCACGGAGGATCCAAAATCCAGACTGACCAAGACCACCGGAGCGGGCGTGTTATCGCTGCTCCTGCCGATTCTCTTTTTCGTCTGGCTGGACGCTCGCAAGGATCGCATCAATTCGCACAGGGAAGTGACCGACGGGCTGGGTTTGTCGGTGATCGGCTCTCTGCCCTTAATCCCGCGGCGCAGAATGCTCCGCCTCGGCGGGGCTACGGAACAAGACCAATTCTGGCGCTCGCTTCTTTCGGAATCGGTGGATTCGATCGCGGCGGTGCTGTTGCGCGGGACGAAATCCGGAACGCATCGGGCGGTCATGGTCTCCAGTGCCACCGCCGGAGAAGGCAAGTCGACGCTGGCGTCACATCTGGCGACGAGTCTGGCTGGCGCCGGCCGCCGCACGATCCTGGTCGATTTCGATCTCCGCCGGCCGGCCTTGCACCGCGTTTTCGACCTGCCTCTGCAGCCGGGCCTCAATGACGTCCTCCGCGAGACAAGCGCGCTCGATGCGGTGATCCAGTTGACGCAGATTCCGAACCTCACGTTTCTTTCCGCCGGCCGCAGGTCTAGCACAGGCCTGGCCGGCCTGGCGGTTGCCGACCTGAAGTCCCTGTTCGATCGTTTTCGTGCCCAGTTCGATTTCGTCGTGGTCGACGGCAGTCCGATTCTGCCCGTCGTCGACACGCGGCTGATCGCCCAGCACGTGGACGGCGTTCTGCTCTCGGTCCTGCGCGACGTCAGTCGTGTTCCGCAGGTGCGCGGAGCCTGCCAGCTCATGGAGCAATTCGGAATCCCGGTGCTCGGCGTCGTCATCACCGGTTCAAGTTGGGAAGTTTACAAGTATTCACGATACGAGCTGTACACCAGCACGCAGGCGGTCGGATGATCTGAACTTCAAGACTTACCGAAGCTGATCGCTGTCAATTCCGGCCGATGCAATCGCATTATACCTCGCACGGTCGAGTCTGACATTAGCCCGAAGCGCAAGCGAGGGATCGTTGCCTTCGCCCTCGCTTGCGCTTCGGGTTAGTGTGAGGCATTTCTCAAATGCGTCAGAATGGACCGCGCGGGGTATAGAAACCGTGGGAGTATTCATTTCGTGTTATTCACCTTGGCTCTTATCTTCGGCATCTCCTGCGTGCTGAGCCTGCTCGTGAATTGGGCTGCCCGGGGTCTGGCGCGGCGCGTGGGGCTGGTCGATCGGCCCGACGGTCATCGCAAGCTGCAGATTCAGGCAGTTCCTCTCTCCGGCGGAATCGCGATCTTCTTTGTCGTGCTGACCGTCATTGGAGGTCTCGTCGCGTTCAACCCCGGTTGGCGTGTTACGGTATTCGCCTACGGTTCGCAGGCTCTCGGTCTGCTGGTGGCCGGCATGCTCATCGTCCTGGTGGGCGTCTTCGACGACTCGGTCGGACTACGCGGCCGGCAGAAGCTCGCCGGACAACTCCTCGCCGCCGGAGTGATCGTCGCGTTCGGAATCTGCATCAGGCGGATCCAGCTTCTGGAGTGGAGCTTTGAGCTCGGAATTTTCGCCATCCCCTTTACGATGTTCTGGCTCGTCGGAGCCATGAACGCGTTGAATCTGCTGGATGGCATCGACGGGCTGGCGGGGGTTCTCGGACTGGTTCTGAGCGCAGCCATCGCGCTCTTGGCCTTTCTGACGGGGCACGAAACCATCGCCCTCATTGCCACCGTCCTGGCGGGGAGCCTGGTCGGGTTCTTACGGTTCAATCTTCCGCCAGCCAGCGTGTATCTGGGTGACGCTGGCAGCATGTTGATCGGTCTGGCGGTGGGCGTGCTG
>CAYSHJ010000010.1:0-5454 GCA_964430385.1 uncultured Planctomycetaceae bacterium | reverse complement strand
GAACGTGACGGGCTTCGACGCGGCCGACCTGACTCCGGCGGGCGGGACGCTGTCGGACTTCACGACGATTGACGGCAACAGCTACACGGCCAAGTTCACGGCCAGCGACGGCGTCGAGACGACGGGTTCGGTGACGGTGGGCACGGGCTACACCGACGCGGTGGGGAACCCCGGCACGGGCGGCTCCGACACGGTGCCGATCGACACGATCAACGATCGTTCGCTGTCGATTGTCGCCACAAATGCGACCCAGGCCGAAGGAAACAGCGGCAGTACGCCGTTCACGTTCACGGTGACTCGCACGGGGGACACCAGCGGCACGGCCAGCGTCAACTACGCGGTGACCGGCAGCGGTGCGAACCCGGCGAACGCGGCCGACTTCGGTGGCACGTTGCCATCCGGCACGGTCAACTTCAACGCGAACGACTTGACGCAGGCGATCACCATCGACGTCAGCGGCGACATGGCCGTCGAGAACGACGAAGGCTTCACGGTCACGCTGGCGAGTCCCTCGACCGGCGCGATCCTGGGGACATCGACGGCGGACGGCACGATCGTCAACGACGACAGCGCGCGGTTCGACGTGTCGGTCGTGAGCGGGGTTTTGATCCTGGTTGACGTCGGCGGCACGGCGAACAACCTCACAGTTACGAAGAGTGGCAGCAAGTTCGTGGTGACCTCTACGGTGAGCGAGTTGTCGTTGGACGGCGGTCTTCACAGAGCCAATGTTGTGCATGTTTCGGTGTCGGGGATCACGGGGGTGTCGGCGGAAATGGGGTTGGGGAACGATACGCTCGACCTGAGCGCGATCTCGCTGCCCAGCATCGTGTTTGGGGGAGCAGGGAACGACACGCTCATCGGCGGTGCATCCAACGACCGCCTGTACGGAGAAGGGGGCGCCGATGCTCTGAATGGTAAGGCCGGTAACGACACGCTCCTGGGCGGCGATGGCAATGACACGATCTTGGGCGGCAGCGGCAACGACGTCGTTGATGGCGGAAGCGATGACGACTCCCTCAATGGCGAAGGGGGCGACGACGCACTTCGTGGCGGTAGCGGCACGGACACAATCCTCGGTCTCGCTGGCAGCGATACGATTCTGGGAGGTGGCGGCAACGACTCGTTGTTGGGCGGCGACGGATCCGACTTGATTCTGGGCGAAGCCGGTGTCGACACGGTCAACGGCGAAGGTGGCACAGACAGCCTCACCGGCGGTGGCAATGGCAACGCGTCCACCGGCGATAGCATCCCAGACACCACATTCATCCTCCTCGACGATGCCTTCACCTTCAACTTCGATAATTTGCTGACAGGGATCGACACCCGATGACATGAGCCGTTCCACCAGCGGACTTTCGCACATGAACGTGGGCGGAAGGGGTCGGGGACTCGTTGTTCGCGAGCCTAATCGGTCAGCTATGACTACAATCAACCAGACGGCTCACGACTTCGATAACGACGGTTCGGGCAGCGGATTTAGCTCCGGTTCCCGCGGCGAACGCTTGACCGGCATCGTCGACAACAACACCTTCGAAGGTGGTAGCGGGGACGGCACCCTGATCGCCGGTGAAGGAAACGACAGGCTCATTGGTGGCGCGAATGGTGATGCTCTCGATGGTGGCATCGGCAAGGACACGCTCGACGGCGGCGATGGCAACGACGTGACGCTCGGAGAAGATGGAGTTGACTCACTGCTGGGCGGAGTTGGAAACGATGTGCTCAGTGGGGGAGCTGGCGACGAACTGTTCAACGGCGACGACGGCAACAATGACAACGGCGCTTTCGCCGAGGAATCCGGCATCGAGTCTTTGGACGCCGGTACGGGCACGAACTCTTTCAACGACATCGCCACCGGAACGTCCGCCACCGATGACGACGACATCATAGGGGCCTTTACTTTCGACATCGGTACACTGTTGACTGCCCTGTCGTAGCCGGACTTCGGCGTGAATCTGCAGACCGAGGCGATTGCCCAGACGTCATTCCTTGAAGAATGCGTCGCATTCTGAGAATCTCGTGTCTGAGTGGATGTGTGCTTGACGGTTAACGGCCGTTCTTGCGGAAAGCCCCGCAGGCCAGTGACGGCTTGGAAGAATCGCTCGGCGCGTGCATTCCATTCACAGAGAGGTTTTGCGATGAGTACTCACGAGAAATCGCGCGAGTACACGATTGTCTGGGTGCCCGATGACGAACTTGGTGTGCGGATAGCGCCAGGTGCTTTGTCAAATTACTTCTCTGTCGTCCGACGCGTGGTCACGGAGTTTTTTCAAGAACACACACAGCCGCGCGGGCTGGACGTGCAAGTCGCTTTTGCGCTCGTTCCCAAGTCGGTCCCGCTATTTGAGGTGCAAGTTCAACCTTGGATCGAGCAACCTGGAATCGAGCCCTTGTTGGAACGGTTGAAGGCTCTCGAAGCTCCGCCGGTCTGGAATGGTCCGGTGATGGTGAGCACGGTCATGAAAGTTGGCACGGGGTGTACTTGGGTCGCGGCGAAATTCGATCTGCCGTTTACAAAGACTCTGGCACCGCTGCCTGATGGTGAACCGGTTGATGAATTTGTGATGCGCTGCGCGGCGGTAGAAGCGGCTCGCCAGTGCGCACCAAGTGCTGTCCTGCGGAGATGGCTGGCCAAGCAAGTTCAGAAATGGTTGCCACTCAAATGGTCCAACAAACTGCCTCGGAATTCGAAACCAGAACCAGCGCGAACTGGTTCACGCAGTCCTTTGCCCGCGCTGCCGAACGAACCGCCCGAAGAGTTCGATGTTCCAGACCTGGCTCCGATGCCATTAGATGACATCGACGATCGAATCCGGGTGTTTCCCGATGACGTTCGACACTATTGGCGGCGGATTCAGGTGTGGATGCAAAATCAAAATCACGAGCGCATCGTCGCCGATTGCCACGAAGTCCTACGGCTTCGTTCAGATCATGTTTGGACTCAATTAACGCTGGTTCAAGCACTGCGTTACTCCGACGATTCCGCTGCGGCGCTGCATCTGTTGAACGACTTGATCCAGAGGCATCCACGCTTGCCCCGTGCTTACCTGGAACGCTCGGAAATCTATGCCGAACTGGGAGCCGTCGCCGCAGCGTGTCAGGACATTGATCACGCTGTTGAATTGTGGCCTCGCTGGCCCGCTCTTCGTCGGTGGCGTGCGCGCTTGCGAGCCGATTCGGGCAAATACGACAAGGCCCTGGAGGATCTCGATGTCGCACAAAGACTCGATCCGTACGATGCCGAGACGTATGGATGGCGAGCATTCCTCCGACGACAGAGTGACACGGATTTCTCGCCGGATTCACAGAACACTCAATTGTCGCGTGCTGACGTCGAACTTGCGTTGACGCTTGACTCAGACTCGGTGATGGCGCTGATCTCGCGAGCGGACATCCGGATCGCAGCCGATCAATCCGAAGCAGCCATCGAAGATTGCAATCGCATTTTGGAACACCATCCTGACAGCGGCGACGCACTGGCGTACCGGGGTTTGGCACAGCATCGACTAGGGCGATTCAATGAAGCTGTCGCCGATTCATCGCTGGCCCTGCAAAAGCGATGCATCTTGGGATTCGCGGGGGCGGTGCTGGCTGATGCCCAGTACAAGTTGGGTGATTGCGAAGCCGCTCTGGCTACGCTCGACGAGTTGCTGGCCCGTTGTCACGACCATGTGCCGACGCTGTTCAAGAAGGAAGCATTGCTCCAGGAACTGGATCGGCCGCAAGAGGCGCTTGATGTTCTCAATACGATTATCGAACACAATCCGAAGATGTCGCAGGCTCACAGCGAACGCGGGAACGTTCATCGAGCGTTGGGCAAATGGAACTGTGCCTTGGACGACTACGCCACGGCTCTCCGGTTGGGCGACTCCAATCCGGTGGTAAAACTCAATCACGCGCTGACGTTGCTCGACTTGCAACGCTTCGAAGAAGCCCTCGCGGAATTCAATGAAGGCATTCCAGAAATGCCTGATTCAGAGATGGCGTACTTCCATCGGGGGCGTGTCCATTTCGCTTTGGAGCAACACGACAAGGCGATTGCGGACTTCACCGAGGTTCTGTGCCGGAACCCTGAGTTGATCGAAGCGTATCGTCTACGTGCAAATCTCCGCATGATCCAAGTGGAATTCGTTGCGGCGATCCGAGACTTTGATGAAATCGTTGAGCGAGACCCGTCATCGGCCACTTATTTCTCCCGTGCCCAGGCCAAGATCTTGGCCGGTCAATTGGAATCGGCTGATTCAGACTTTCAGGAGGCGATCGCCCTGGAGCCAGGCAACGCCGAGATGTTTCGGATGATCCAGCATTTGTTGGAAGCGCAGTTTCAACATGGCCAGGAGGATTACGCCTCGGCTGTTGAGTCCGCTTCGGCTGCGTTGGAACTCGACGAACATTGCATTCCCGCGTTGCGGCAACGTGCTGCCAGTCACTGGTACGGCAACCAACTCGTCGAAGCCATCGACGACTATTCCGCCGTCATCGAACAGTCAGGGCCAAGTTCCGACGCACTCAGCGGCCGCGGCCAAGTCTATGCCGAGTTGGGAGAGTACGAACTGGCGTTGATGGACTTGAATCAGGCGTTGGAAATGGCCGACAGCAATGTTCCAGAGCAGATCGCCTATCCCAAAAGCGGCCGAGGCATCGTGCTCATCGGACTGAAACGCTACGACGAAGCTGCTGCAGCTTTCGAGGAATCCATCCGGCTCTGTCCCGGCAACGCTTGGGTGCATTACCACCACGGCCTGATGTATTACGCCCAGGGGTTAAGCAAAGCGGCCTTCCTGTGCTTTCAATTGTCGCTGCGACTGACGGCCCCACCGCTTCGTCCTCGTCAACGTTCCCGCGCCCTGGCGTTTCTCAATCGCCAAGAGTGCGGCGACCAGTTGCAGGACTCACAAGAGATCATTCGTTGCTGAATCCCATACTCATCACCCTTGCGCAAGGCGGCACGTGCGTGAAGATTGGCCTTATCACTGACATCCATGAGCATATTGTCGATCTGAAGCTTGCCCTCGCGCAGTGCGATCGCCATGGAGTAGATAAGATCATTTGCTTGGGCGATGTTTTCCAAACTGGGGAGGCGATCCACGAGACGGTTTCGCTTTTGGCGCAGCGGAGCATCGCCGGAGTATGGGGCAACCACGACTTTGGCTTATGCAGCCATCCATCTGCATTAGCGTCTCAGCGACGACACCACTATGTCGGCCCGGTCCTTGATTATCTGGCGACATTCGAGCCGTGCTTGGAACTGGAGGATTGCTTTTTCAGTCATGTGGAGCCGTGGCGAGATTTGAATTACGTCATGGGTCTATGGTACCTGGGCGGCCTGCCCGATGTCCCTGAAAAAGCCGCACGGAGCTTCGACGCCTGTAGTCACCGCATGATGTTCACCGGTCATCACCATCGCTGGCTGGTGACGACCCGCGAGCGGGTGCTACCGTGGGATGGCAGCCAGCC
>CAYSHJ010000009.1:0-12883 GCA_964430385.1 uncultured Planctomycetaceae bacterium | reverse complement strand
CATCGCGGCGGTCAACGTCGTCGGATAGCCCATCTCTCCGGCCAGCGTCCACAACGCCAGTCGTACGGCGCGGCTGGTCGCATCGCCGGCAGCCCAGCTTTTTCGCGAGCCGGTATTCGGAGCATGGCGATACGTGCGCAACGTTCCGCCATCGATCCAGGCCTGACTGACCGCGTTGATCACTTGCTCTCGCGTGCCGCCGAGCAACCGCGTCACAACGGCGGTGGACGCGACTTGCACCAGCAGGACGTGGTCCAGCCCCACGCGATTGAACGCATTCTCCAACGCGAGCACGCCTTGAATCTCGTAGGCTCGAATCATGAGCGATAGCACGTCGCGCACACACAACGGCGGTTGACCGTCTCGTTGACGCTGACGACTCAGCCAATCGGCCGTCATCAGAATCGCTCCGAGATTGTCCGATGGGTGTCCCCACTCGGCCGCCAGCCAGGTGTCGTTGTAGTCCAACCATCGCACGAGCGTGCCGAAACAAAAGGCGGCTTGAACGGGATCGAGTTCGTTGGCCGTTCCGGGAACTCGCGCGCCGCCGGGCAGAATGGCTCCGGGAACGACTGGCCCGATAAGCTTGATACATTCCGGATTGTTCAGTGCCAACAGCGCGCAGCCGAGGCTGTCCATCAAGCACAGCCGCGCCGTCGCGTAAGCCTCAGCGCTCTCGACCTCGGGACCACAAACGTAGTCGGCGATCTGACTGAGCACATCATCAGCAGGTGCGCGCGGATCACGCGAGGACGACTTCATAACTCATCCTTGAAGACAGATTCCGAATCAACTCTTGAACGCACGCGGCTGTGGGCCGATGTATTCGGCGGTTGGTCGGATCAAGCGATTGTCGGCTCGCTGTTCCAGGATGTGGGCGGACCAGCCGGCAATCCGCGCGAAGACGAACAACGGTGTGAAGAAGCTGGTCGGGAAGCCGAGGAAGTGGTACGCACTCGCACTGTAGAAGTCGAGGTTCGGAAACAGTTTCTTCTCGCGGCGCAGGACCGCGTCGATCCGCTCTGAGACCGGATAAAGTCGCTTGTCGTTCACTTCGTTGGCCAACCGCTTCGCCCACGCTTGGATGATGTCCGATCGAGGGTCTCGGTCGCGGTACACACGATGGCCGAAGCCCATGATTTTTTCTTTGCGACGCAAGAGTTCCATCACGCCCCGTTCCGCGTCGTCAGGCGTCGCGAAGCGGTCAATGAGTTCAAACGCCGCCTCGTTGGCGCCGCCGTGCAGTGCCCCGCGCAAAGTGCCGATTGCCGCCGTGACGGCCGAATAGAAATCCGATAACGTCGACGCGGCCACGCGACCGGCAAACGTGGAGGCGTTGAATTCATGCTCGGTATACAGGATCAGCGAGACATCGAGTGCTCGTTGATGCACCGCGCTGACCGATCGTCCGGTCAGCAAATGCAAAACGTGTCCGGCCACCGAGTCGTCATCGGTGTGAGATTTGATGCGTTCGCCCATTGTGTGGAACCGATGCCAGAACAGCAGCATTGCGGGGAAGGTGGCGATCAGACGGTCGGCGATGTCGAGACCGCTGCGATGGTCACCCTCCGGCTCCAAGCACCCCAACGTCGAACATCCCGTGCGGAGCACATCCATTGGGTGAGCTGTCGGCGGCAATTGTTCCAAAACCGTCTGGAGCGGGGTCGGCAGCCCGCGCAGTGATTTCAATCGTTGTCGGTATTCGCCGAGTTGCGACGGCGTCGGCAGTTCGCCGCGCAGCAAGAGCCATGCAACCTCCTCAAAGGTCGCGTGCTCGGCGAGGTCTTCGATGGCGTAGCCGCGATAAGTCAGCCCACAGCCATCTTTGCCCACCGTGCTCAATGCCGTGCGTCCGGCAACGATGCCCTCCAGTCCCGCGGTCGATCGAACACTGGTCATTCCGGAGTCCTCTTTCAAAAGTTCGTAGTTCCGCCTTCAGGCGGCCTGCGTCGAATCCTTCCGCCTGAAGGCGGACCTACGAGCGAGCTTCTCGCTGGTCGCCGTCAAGCTGACTTTCGAACGTGTGGTAGTCGAGAACCTCGTACAATTCGTCACGCGTTTCAAGCGTCGACAACAGTGGCCGCTGATCTCCCTGAGCGCGCAGCGTCTTGTACACGTGACTCGCCGCCGCGTTCATCGCGCGAAACGCCGTGAGCGGATAGAGTATCAGGCGGATGCCGGTTGCCCGTAGTTCGTCCAACGATAGCAGCGGAGTGCGGCCGAACTCGGTCATGTTGGCCAGCACCGGCACGGCGACCACTTGCGCAAACTGCCGGAATTGCTCGGGATCCGTCAACGCCTCGGCAAAGATCATGTCGGCTCCGGCGTCGACGTAGCGGCCCGCCCGTTCGATCGCGGCCTCCCAGCCCTCGCCCGCGGCGGCATCCGTGCGAGCCATGATGACGAACGACTCATCAGTGCGCGCGTCGACGGCAGCCTTCAGTCGGTCGACCATGACCTCCGTCGTCACAAGTTGCTTGCCCGGACGATGTCCACAGCGTTTCGCGTCGACTTGGTCTTCAAGGTGGATCGCCGCCACGCCCGCGTGAGTCATCTCGCGCACCGTCCTGGCGATCGTCAGCGAACTGCCCCAACCCGTGTCGCAGTCCACCAACAGCGGCAACTCGGTCGCCGCCGTAATACGCCGGGCATCTTCCAGCACTTCGCTGAGCGTCGTCAGACCCAAGTCCGGCAGACCAAACGAAGCGTTGGCGACTCCCGCACCGGAAAGATACAGCGCCCGAAACGCGGCGCGTTCCGCCAGCTTGGCGCAGTAGGCATTGATGACGCCCACGACCTGCAGAGGCCGCTCCGCTTCGACCGCCTGCCGAAAACGCGATCCGCTTTTTTTGTCCATCATCGACCGCTTGTGAGTGGGATCGACTCGATCACGTCAAGCTCTCGAGTTCGCGAGGGCGCGTCGCCGCGTCAATCTTCAATCCAGCGAACGCCACCGGGCTTGTCCCGGTGGCTCGCGGGATTTTGCACGACTCGGCGTCACGCGAAACAAACGGCTCAGTAGTGCAGAATCCCGTAAACCACTGGGGCAAGCCCAGTGGGGTCGCCGGATTGAGGGTGAATCGACGCTCGCGGGATTATAGTACGACTTCTTTGGAGAAGCCGGGTTTCGATGTCGTTGTGAACTACTCACGCAGCGAATCGGAGGCGCTTGAGACGACATCGCCGACGTCGTTTTCTTTTTCGCCTGCGCCACAAAAATGGCAACTGGCCAGTGTCTCGTCGTGGACGGTGGGCGTACCATGTAGGCCGCTTCCGTCGCGCGGCCGTGTTCGGCCCGACGGTGAGGGCTGGATGGGTTTCCGAGATCACCATGAACGCTCCGTCCGACAAGGCCGCGTTTCCGTGGAGCCAGCGGCTGTTGGAAGCTCATCGGCACGACCGCTCGTGCGATCTGTGCGAACATCACTGTCTCGTGAACCGAGCGGCCGGAGAGCGCGGAGACTGCAAGGCCGGAGTTCAAGCACGAGTGTTTCGGCATCGCGTCGAGTGTGGCGAAGAGGTCGAGCTGATTCCGTCGCACTTGTTTTATCTGTCAGGCTGCGACTTGCGGTGTGCGTTCTGCATCGCCGAGGCGAACGCCTTCGATCCGAATCGCGGCCGGCCGCTGGAGACTGCGTGGTTTCGCGAGGCGGTCGCGTGGGGTCAAGCTCACGGAGCACGCAACCTGCAATGGGTCGGTGGCGAGCCGACGATTCACTTGCCTGCGGTGCTGGACGTGATGAGTCAGGTCGACGACTTACCTCCGATCGTTTGGAAATCAGACTTCTACGGCACGACCGATGTATTCTCGCTGCTCGACGGAGTCGTGGACGTTTACGTGGCCGACTTCAAGTTCGGCAATGACGAGTGTGCTCGTCGAATCGCCAGCGTCGAGCGGTACGTCGAAGTCGTCACTCGCAACCTGTTGCTCGCCGCGCGGCAAACCGATCTGATCGTGCGACACTTGCTGCTTCCCGGTCACTTCGATTGCTGTTATCGTCGCATTGTCGATTGGATGCGGCGGCATCTGCCGTGGGCGAAATTCAGCCTGCGGGACGGTTATCTCCCGCGTTGGCAAGCACCTCACTTCACTGAGCTCAATACCACAGTCACGGCACAGCACGTTCGCGACGCGGCTCGGCTGGCGGAATCTTCCGGGCTGAATCTGATCGTGTGATCGCGCTTGGCCGGTTTCGGATCGCAACACATGCCTGACGTTTTGAAGACGCCGCTTGCTGACGAGACGGCCATTACGGAACTGAGCATTCTGCCGGACGGCCGCATCGCGGTCTTTGGGGCTTCGTGGGAAGTGCTCGACCTGTTGGAGTCGCTCACTCTGGGAGATTCGCGGCTGGAAACTCGCATGCGTTATCTCCGTGACGAACAGCGATGTTCGACCCTCGAACCGTCGAACTCCGTGGCCACGAGCGTGCCAATCGTGGGAGAGTCTCGGCATGAGTGACAAGCCCTCCACCGAAAGAGTGCCGGCGGGCAAGGCTCCGCCCGCCAGTGCGACACCGGCGCGAGCCAACGATGCGGCTCGCGCGGTACGCCCAGCGAAGTCACAAGGGCCTCTGTCGCCGCAAGACGAACTGGAAGTTCTGATTCGTGCTCGATACCCGATCATTTACGTGGTCAGTTGGGAAGAAGAGCGCGTCGAGCGTTGCCTGCGAAAGATCGCCGACGCTCGCAACAAGCGGCTGAATCTGTGGACGATCACCGAAGGCTTGGTCCGCGCGGGGACGGAGCCGTCGCGCGGCAAGGGGAACAACTCCACCGATCCACTCGTGGCTCTCGATGCCGTCATCGAACAGGTCGAGCCGGCAATCTATCTCTTCAAAGACTTCCATCCGTTCCTGACCAACGAGCGTTGCAATCTGGCAATACTCCGCCGTCTGCGCGATGTCGCTCATCATCTGCGAGACACCTACAAGACAATCGTCATCGTCGCGCCCGTCTTGCAAATCGCGCCGGACTTGTCGAAGGACGTGACCGTTCTGGAGTTCGGCCTGCCTCAATTGAGCGATTACGCGGCGCTACTGGACCGCATCATCGACGACGTGAAGGACAGCCCGCAGGTGCGCATCGACCTGGATGCGGAAGCTCGCGAGCGGCTGCTCAACGCGGCGCGCGGGTTGACGCTGAAGGAGGCCGAGAACGTCTTCGCCAAGACGCTGGTGCTCGACGGTAAACTGGATGTCACGGACCTCAACGTGATCCTCAGTGAGAAACAGCAAATCATCAAAAAGAGCGGTCTGTTGGAGTATTACGAGGCTCGCGAAGATCTCACGCACGTCGGCGGCCTGGACAATCTCAAACAGTGGTTGGTCAAGCGGCACGTCGGCTTCACCGATCGCGCCGCGAAGTTCGGCCTGCCGGCTCCGCGGGGAGTGCTGTTGCTCGGCGTGCAGGGTTGTGGCAAGAGTCTGACCGCGAAAGCGGTCTCCAGTTTGTGGAAAGTGCCGCTGCTACGGTTTGACCTCGGCCGCATGTTCGGCAGTCTGCTCGGTTCGAGCGAAGAGAACACACGCCGCGCGATTCAAACGGCGGAAAGCATCGCTCCCGCGATTCTGTGGATCGACGAAATCGACAAGGCGCTGGCTGGTGCCGTGGGCTCGTCGAGCAGCGACGGCGGCACGGCCGCTCGCGTGTTCGGCACGCTGCTGACGTGGCTGTCGGAGAAGACGGCTCCCGTGTTCGTCATCGCCACTGCGAACGACATCAGCAATTTGCCGCCCGAACTGCTCCGCAAAGGGCGACTGGATGAAATCTTTTTCGTCGATCTGCCCACGGAGTCCGAGCGAACGGACATCTTCCATATTCATTTGCTGCGTCGCGGACGAACCGTGTCCGCCACCGACGTCGCGGAGCTGGCAAAGTACAGCGACGGCTTCAGCGGCGCGGAGATCGAAGAAGCCATCGTCTCCGCCATGTTCGACGCTTTCAGCCAGGGTGGCGAACTGAACGCCAACTTCATTAAATCGAGCCTTCAGGAAACGGTCCCGCTGTCAAAGACGATGCCGGAAGAACTGTCGCGGCTCCGTGGTTGGGCAACCGGTCGAGCTCGCCCGGCGTCCGGAGTGGTTCAACGTCCGGCGGAAGAATCTCGCCGCAAAATCGAACTTTGAAAGGAACAGCCCATGAGCACAGTACTGATCGTCACACCGATCATCATCGCGAACTGGTCTTTGATCACAACGGCCATCACGGCGGCGGTCGGTTCGCTGGGCTACGCGATCGCGAAGAGCGGCGTGGACGCCTCTCGACAAACGTCGCAAACGCTCAACCGCGCGGAGATTGAAGTCGCAGACAGCGAAATCCTCGCCGAAGCCGGCGGTACGGGCCAAGAGGTCGTCGTCGAACGCGATGACATCAAGGCGACCTTCAGCCGTGACGCCCGCGGCGCGCTCCGCGTCTGCGTCGAAGGCCGAGGCCACTCGAAGTCGCAACTCAAACAGATTGGCGAAGAATTGATCGGACGCGTGACTCAGCAATACGTCTATCACCGCGTCGTCACCGAACTGAAGCAACGGAACATGACGATCGTCGACGAGGCTGTCGAAGCCGATCGCACCGTGAAGATTCGAGTTCGCAATTGGTAACGCCCAGCTTTCGCTTGAGGAACACACTCATGCCCAACGAAGAGATCGAAATCGAAATCAGCCCGACCGGCCAAGTCACGGTGCGGACGAAAGGCATCAAAGGACCGAAATGCCTGGACATCGCCAAACTCGTCGCCGAAATCATCGGCCGCGAAGAATCACGAACGTTGACGAGCGAATACTACGAAGCCCACACGCAGGTGCAGTCGGGCATCGAGGTTCGAGAACGCCGATAGACGTCGTGGAGCACGTTTTGAACGTGCTCAGATTTCGCGGACAAAGAGGCACGTTGGAAACGTGCCCCACGTTTTCACCATGCAATGCGTGAACTGTCATTTCGAGAATATGCCGGGCCTGCAAGCCTGCTGTCGCTGCGGGACGTCGTTGGGATTGGCGACCGCCGCGATCGAGGTGCATCCGCCGCGAGCCGGCCGCTGGGCGAAAATTCGACGGAAAATGTTTCCGTCTGTGCGACGATGGCGCTACGGCCTTTCGAATTGGAGACAGTCTCTGGTAGGTGGTCTCGACGAAAATCTCCCGGAAGCCGACTTCGTTTGGCGGATGGCTATTCCGGGATGGCCACAAAATTTTGGAGGTCGCCCAATCTTTGGCCGCTTGCTGATGGGGACGTGGTTGGGGTGCTTGGTGTTCGGATTTGTCCTATACGGCTCGCCCGTTTGGCAAGTCTTGCTGGGAGTCGCATTGACCTGTCACTTGATGACGATCATCGACGTGGTTTGGACCGCCACTCCGGAACTGCGAGACCGTTTGACTCAGTTGCTGCAGTACAGCTTTGTCGTGGGATTCTGTCTCTACGGTTCTGGTTTCTGGCTGCTGAGCCGATCCGTTATCGCACAGCAATTCAACTATCCGGCATTGCCGTTTCAGATTGGCGACGTAGTCCTTTGCCGTCCCTTGGGCGGTTCGCCCGCTGCTGGCGATGTGGTGTTGTACGACATTCCGCCGCATCACCTGAATCGGCCAGGCATGATCATTCGCGTCGAGGGCGGCCGCATTGATCGCGTGCTCGGTGTCGGAGGCGATCACGTCGTTTGGCGGAATCAGTCGCTGATGCTCAACGACAAGCCATCACCGTGGCGACCGCTGAATCCTGGGAATGTGGCCGCTCCGTTTGACATCACGGTCCCGGAGAACAGCGTCTTGATCGTGCCGAGCACGTCGGAATTCGGACTCCGCTGGGGGGTCAATGGCGGCGACGTGAGAAACATTCGCGGAGTGACTAACCTAGACTTTCAGAACCTGTGCGTTGTCGCCACGAGTCGCGTCCAAGCGAAGCTCTTTTGGCAGACGTGGCCGCTCAGCCGATTCGGTCGGCCGTCGACCTGGAGCGAGTGATGGGGCGTTTCGACAAGCTCGAATTCAATTCGGAATCCGACAAATCCAATTCGGAGTCCGGCAAACCGTCGGCGAAAATGCCGCCGCGGCATGCGGCCGATGAACCGAAATGGCTCGACCAGGCTGAACAGGAACGCCGCTGTGGGCATTACGAAAACGCGCTGCGGATTTATTCGCGAGCGCTTGAGGAAGATCGGTCGCTGATCAACGGCTGGGTTGGACAAGTGCAGATGCTGGTCCAGTTGGGCGAGTCCGTGGAGGCGGAACTGTGGAGCGGCAAGGCTCTGGAACTGTTCCCCAACAACGGTGAACTATTGGCCGGACGAGCACAAGCGCACTGTCGGCTGGGCGACATGGGCAACGCGCTGGCGTGCTGCGATGGAGCCTTGAAACAACCGGGGCAGTCGGCCTACCGCTGGACGGTGCGGGGCGAGCTGATGCTGGCGACTCGATCGGACACGTACCGGCACTGCTTCGAGAAGGCCGAGCAGATCGACAAGAACTGGCTGGTCCCATTGGAGATCGCCTTGATCGGTTTGCAATACGGCGCGGCCACGAAGACTCAACCTTGGATTCGCCGCGCGGTGGAAGGGGCCGCCGATCAACCGTATGTGTGGTATGTTCAGGGCCAACACCAGCTCGCGCTGGGACTTGATCGGCAGGCACGTCAAAGTTTCGAACGCTGCCTGCAACTCAGCCCGCAACACGCCGACGCTCAGAAACAACTTCAGGAACTCGCCACACACGGCTGGTCGCCGTTTCGAATGTTCCGCCGTTGGTTGCATTGAATCCCTGCGAGATCCTCTCGCCCTATTGGGAAGAGGGTTTGGGAGTCCCGAGTCGACCGAGACACATCGCGCTCTGAGAAATAACGTCACCATGACTTGGACGCTCGACAAAATCCTGAAGGGCGCGAGACGGCTCAACGCCAGCGACGTGCATCTGGTGCGCGGAGTCGCGCCGCTACTGCGCATCAACGGCGAGATCCGGCCGATCGAAGGCGAGCCGCTTGATCCACCGACGCTCGAACGAATCGTCAACGACATGATCACTGACCCGCAGCGTGAGACGCTGCGGCAGGAATGGCAGCTGTGCTTCTCGCGACACTTGACGGAGATCGGCCGCTTCCGCATCAGCGTGTACATGCACTCGGGATGTCCGGAGATGTCCATCCGCCTGTGCGAGACGGTGATTCGCTCGGCCGACGAATTGCGTCTGCCGCCGGTGATCGCCGAATTTACTCGGCTGTCGAGCGGCTTGGTGCTGGTCACCGGCCCGACCGGCGTAGGCAAGACCACCACGCTGAATTTTTTGATCGACACGATCAATCAGGAACGACGCTGCAAGATCGTCATGATCGAAGACCCGGTCGAGTTCGTTCACGAGAACGTCCGCAGCATCATCATTCAGCAAGAGGTGATGACCGACGTCCGCTCGTTCCGCAGCGCGTTGATCCACGTATTGCGGCAAGACCCCGACGTCATCGTCATCGGCGAGATGCGCGATCTGGAAACCATCGAAACGGCGTTGATTGCCGCCGAGACAGGTCACCTGGTCTTCGCCACTTTGCACACGCCCGACGCGGTGCAGACAGTTCAACGCATCTACAGCGTGTTCCCCGCCGAGCAGCAGAACGCGATCATCATGCAACTGGCCAACAGCTTGCAGGCAATCATCGCACAGAAGTTGCTGCCCAGCATCACCGGTGAAGGGCGCGTGCTGGCGTGCGAGATCTGCATCGCCACGCCTGCCGTGCGCAATCACATCCGCGAGCGGCAAGTGCATCAAATCACCAACGAGCTGCAAACTGGTCGCAAGTACCAAATGCAATGGCTCGATAACGTGATCCTCGATCTCTACCAACGGGGCGAGATCAGCTACGACACCGCGATGTCCAACGCTCGTGATCCGAGCTACATCCGCCACAAGACGGGCCAGACATGATGCCGCGAAGCCACGACAATCGCGGTATTAATTTGGCTTCCGATGTACGACCCAGCCGGGCACGGTGGTCCGTGCCGTGTACAGCGTCTTGCCGGCAGTGACGTACAACGTTCGCAGGTCGTCGCCGCCAAAGGTCACGTTGGTCAGGACGTCTTCAGGGATCGGCAGTCGGCCGAGCAATTTGCCGTCAGGGCGAATGATCCAGATGCCGGGCGGAACGTCGGCGGACTCGTGTGGCCCGCGCGGCTGGAAGATGCCGGCGGCGATGTAAAGATTTCCTTTTTGATCGACCGCCATGCCGTCGCCGCCTCGGCCCGGAGCGAAGTCGAAGACGACCCGCGGATTGCTGGGGACACCGCTGTCGGAGAGATCGAACGCCCAAATCTTGCGATTGCCACCGCTGATCGGACAGCTATCAACGAGGTACATCGTCCGTTCGTCAGGACTGAGCGCGATGCCATTGGGCCGCTGAATCGCCGGCTGTGTGAGCACTCGATGCACCGCGCCGTCGGTGTCGATGCGATAGACCGACTCGTGAGTCAGCTCCATCGTCCTGCGATCTCCATAGCACGGGTCGGTGAAAAGAATCTGCCCGTTCGACCGAGCCGCGATGTCGTTCGGAGCGTTGTAACGCTTTCCCTCGAAGCGTTCCGTCAGCACTTCGATCTTGCCGGTTTTCAAGTCCGTCCGAGTGATCCGGCGGTGGCCGTCGTTCGGGCCGAACTCGTTCCCCTCGCACGCCAGCAGCCGGCCCTCCGCGTCGAACAGCAGACCGTTCGATCGCCCGCTGGGCTGTCGCCAGACAGATCGCTCGTTCGTCTTCGGATCAAACTTCATGATGCGGTTGTTGATGATGTCGCTGAAATAGACCGAACCGTCGGCCGCGGCGGCCGGGCCTTCGAGAAACGCCACCATCGTGGCGGAGCTGACCGCCGCATGCTCAAAGAATTCGTTCGCCAACGGTGCGTTGTGCAGATCCATTTTTTGATTTCTCCTTGCGGCCGAGCCGCCGACATTGCAAATTGAAAATTGCAAATTGAAAAAGTCAAATTGGTGCGCAGCGAAGGCAGTCTCACCTCGCAATTTGCAATTCTCATTTTGCAATTTGCAATGACCCACAAGTTGCACGCACGGCGCGAGCTTTTGTGATTTCACTGGGCCGTTACCATACCATCGCGACCTTTCAGCGGCCAACGAGCGGACGATGCTTTCCATGCCTCACGACCAAATGTTGCAGCCTCACGAACGCTGGATGCGAGCGGCGTTGCAACTGGCGCGGCAAGCGTTCGACGACGGCGAGGTGCCGATTGGCGCGGTCATCGTCCGCGACGAACAGATCATCGGCGAAGCTTTCAACCAGCGCGAGGCATTGAACGACCCAACCGCTCACGCCGAGATGATCGCCATCACGCAGGCGGCGCAAACGCTCGAATCGTGGCGGCTGTTGGAATGCACGATGTATGTGACGCTCGAACCCTGCGTGATGTGTGCGGGAGCGATCGTCCTGGCCCGCCTGCCGACCGTGATCTACGGCACCACCGACCCGAAGGCCGGCGCGTGCCACACGCTGTTCCAGATCACGAACGACCCGCGACTGAATCACCGCGCCACGGTGGTCGGCGGCGTCCTGCAAGACGAATGCCGAGCGATCTTGCAGGAGTTTTTCGCTCAACAGCGGGCGTTGGGGAAGAAGTAGCCGTAGCGCGGAAGCGCGTGTTCGCAACCGCCCTCACAACGCCCTCGCGCAATTCCGAGACTGGTTTCACGAGTTCGAGAACGAAGTCTGGGATCAGCAGATCAAGGCGGACTTCAATGCCGGAAAGTTTAAGGAGCTCATCGCTACGGCGCGAGAAGAGTTCGCTCAGGGAAAGGCTCTCGAAATTTGAAGCATTACAGGATCCGTGTCCGGGCGTCTCTGTTCTGGGATCGAGCCCGACCCCAAGTCCTCGGGAGACGAAGATCTGTCGTTTGTTGCCATCTGTGCGTTATGATTCCTCGCGGGAGGTAGGGATGATGGTCAACATTCTGGATAGGGTCACTCGCGACGCACAGATCATGAACGGTCAGCCGTGTATTCGCGGAATGCGTCTGACAGTACGGCGAGTTTTGGAAGTGATGGCGCTGTACCCAGATCGCCACGAGTTATTCGCCGAGTTTCCTGAGCTTGAAGAAGACGACCTTCGGCAGGCGCTGGCGTTCGCGGCGGCGAACTTGGATGACCGCACGATCGAATTGCGAACCGCCTCATGAGGTTCTTGTTGGATCAAGGTCTGCCTCGATCAACGGTGGCCGAATTGGCCAAACGGGGCGTCATTGCCGAGCATGTCGGAGACCTCGGCATGGCGCGGGCCGAAGATCAGGACATTTTGGCCGCGTCCCGGACACGCGGAGCGATCGCGGTCACTCTGGACGCCGATTTCCACACGATCTTGGCGATGACGCGGGCCACGGAACCTTCAGTGATCCGCATTCGCATCGAGGGCCTCAAGGGATCCGACGTCGCCACGATTCTGGAGGCGGTGATCGCGGGCGCTTCGGCGGAGTTAACAGCCGGAGCCGCTGTGACGGTAACAAGGTCAGGCATTCGCATCCGATTGCTGCCGTTGATCTGATGTCCGCAGCGGGCGAACCGAGCCGCTGTTTGGTTTGTTGTTGTCGAGCAACGCGTTCCCGATGTCACCTGCGATTCAGTCCCGAAGGGACGATCCTATGCCAGCCCAGGCCATCGGCCTGGGAGGCCAATCCCCATGAAGATCAGGCAGCCCCAACGGGGCGACACCAAATTTGACCAACAGGAAACACCCCATCGACGATGACGAGCAATGATGAGGGCCGCCCCGTTGGGCAACGCCGTTAAGTATTTTGAAACGATAAAATCAGGGGTTTACATAAATTTGGAAACATGAAAAAAGCCAGACTCCGCGTTGAACCAAACTGAAAACGCTTCAGCTTGAAAGGAGTCTGGCTGTGAGGAAACAAGT
>CAYSHJ010000008.1:0-5075 GCA_964430385.1 uncultured Planctomycetaceae bacterium | reverse complement strand
GACCCCACGACTGGCGTGCTGACCTTCGTGACCGCGCCGAGTTTTGGAGCGCCGACCGATTCCGGTGGCAACAATGTCTACGACGTGATTGTGCAGGTGAGCGACGGCAGCTTGACGGACACGCAAGCCATCGCCGCTACGGTGACCAACGCGCTGCCGCGCGTCACGCTGGGAGTTAGCCCCGCGACATTCGCGGAAGCGGGCGGGACGTCGACGGTGACGGCGACATTGTCGGCGGTGTCGACACAGGACGTGACTGTCGCACTGGCGTTCAGCGGCACGGCCACGAGGGGGGCGGATTACTTCGTGGGCGATGTGATCATCCTGGCGACGGAAGCGGAGATCGTGATCGCCGCCGGGAACACGACCGGCACGGTGACGCTGACGGCCGTGCCGGACGGAGAAGTAGATCCCAACGAGACCGTGATCGTCGAGATTAGCAGTGTGACCAACGGCACGGTGTCGGGGACGCAGCAAGTCATCGCCATGATCACCGACGACGACGTCGCGCCACCGAGCGTCACGGACATCCCGAGTCAAATCACAAACGAAGACACGCCGACGGCGGCGATCGACTTCACGGTGGGGGACGCGGAGACGGCGGCTGGGTCGCTGACGGTCAGCGGAAGTTCGTCGGATGTGTCGTTAGTGCCCGACGGGAACATTGCGTTTGGCGGCAGCGACAGCAACCGCACGGTGACGATCACGCCGGCACCGAACCAGAGCGGGACAACCACAATCACAGTGACGGTGACCGACGCGGACGGCGGCATCGCGTCGGATACCTTCACGGTGACGGTCAATGCGGTCAACGACGCGCCGACGTTGGGCAACGCGACCCTTGCCGCAGTCAACGAAGATACGACGGGAACCGGCGGCGTGTCGCTGGTTACGTTGTTCTCGGGGCAATTCAGCGACCTCGACGATGGCGCGTCACTCGCTGGCGTGGCCGTCGTTGGAAACCCAGCCACGATCACCGCGGAAGGGATGTGGCAGTATCGCACCGAGTCTGGTGCGGGATTCTGGGCCAACATCGGAACTGTCAGTGAGAGCGCGGCGTTGATTCTGTCGGCCGCCACTCGAGTGCGGTTCATTCCAGTGCGCGACTTCAACGGGCCTCCGGCACCGCTGACGGCACGAGGTCTCGACAATACTTTTGCCGGGAGTTTCAGCGCCGCGACCGGAAGCGCCACAGTGCCGTCGGAGACACGTGCAACCGCCGACGTGACCAGCAACGGCGGCACCACGCCGATCGCCGCTGCCACCTCGACGATTTCGACGAACATCACGCCAGTCAACGACGCGCCGGTGGCGGCCAACGACCGTGTGGAGCTCAACGAAAACGACTCGCTGATAGTGATCGAGCCGGGTGTGCTGGAAAACGACACTGACGTGGATGGCGACCCGCTGACGTCGGTGCTGGAGAGCGGCCCGGCGAACGGTTCGCTCGATCTGGACCTGCTGGGCGGCTTTAGCTACACGCCCAACGCCAACTTCCACGGCACCGACAGTTTTACGTATGTGGCGAACGACGGCACGACGGATTCAAACGCGGCCACAGTGACGATTACGGTCAACCCCAGCGTTCCTGCAACCCTGACCGATCTTGTAACTGAGTATAGCAGTTCCGTAAATGTGGCTGTATCACAAGTAACAGCACATCTGCAGGAGTCCGTTAATAGCCTCAATGCGCAAATCGCCCTGATTACTCAGGGGATCCAGGACAGCATTTCGGAACTCAACCAGCATGCAGTCGCTGGAAACACGTCTGGAGTTAATAATCAGATCATAGAACTGATCACCTGGAATGGCCTCCTGAATGACGCGACTATCGGGTATCTTTTTTTCTGTACAGCATTTGGTATACGCCTATAGCACCTCTGTCACGTCGCTGGTCCAGGATCTCGTAACCGGCATCTCTCATCCCAGCGATGGCGTTTCAGCCATCAAAGAGCAAAAGGTTCAAAACACGGCTTTACTGACGCAGACCAATAACACAGCCATAGCCGCGGCAAGCTCACTTACCGATCAAATCAACCAGACCGCTGACACCTTCGATAGGGACGGTTCTGGCAGCGGATTTGGCTCCGGTCCGGGCTCCGAACGCTTGACCAGTAACGCCTACGAGAACAGCTTCGAAGGTACTAGCGGGGACAGCACACTGATCGTCGCCGAAGGGAACCTCAGCCTCATCGGGAGTGTGAAGAATCAGGCTCTCGATGGTGGCGATGGCGACAACGCGCTCGACGTTGGCGATGGCAACGACGTGACGCTCGGAAAAGATGACGTTGACTCACTGCTGGGCGAAGTTGGAAGCGATGTGCTCAGCGGGGGAGCTGGCAACGAGTTGCTCAACGGCAACGATGGCAACGACGCTTTCGCCGCGGAATCTGCCATCGATACGCAGTCCGCCAACGGGGGGTCTAGCAACTTGGTTGATGTGACCAACGGAACGCTTTCGATGGACGACGACGATTTCGTCGACGCCTTCACGTTCGACAACAATAAATTACTTGGCGCCTTGCCGTAGCCGGCCTTCGGTGTGAATCCCTGGTCTGTATTGGAGGTCGGTGTTTCCCATGGATCATCTACTCGGGCGGACTCAGATTGTTCGCACATGACAGTGTGCAGTTGTTCGCACAAGACAGTGTTCCGTGAGCGATGCGTTCTTGGCCGATAGCGGGAAGCGAGGTGTTGCAAAGCTTGGGTGTCACGACGGTAGGCGAACCGCAACTGTTCCCCGAAGTAGTTCTCGAAGTAACTGCAATACATATTAAGTTCGTCCACATTGATGCTCGGTGGCTCGGGCGTTCCAGGGGTATGGGGGTCCGAGATCGAGAACAGCGGTCGTCGTTTCGGCTGGTCCATGCGATGGCTCCAGATTGCCTTCAGTCAGGGCTGCGTCGAATTCCATAGCTTCCGCGTATCTGGTTGCTTTCTGAAGGCCGACGCTTTGAAGACACGAAGAAACTCCGATCATCGTGTGCGGGGCCGTCGAGCATCAGACGCTCTTTCGTTGGGCGCGTTTCCGGGCTCGGGGGACATCCGCCAAAACGAAGTGGCAAACGGCGTAGGCAATCCCGTGATGCCATCGCACGCCGAGCTTTCGATCACCAACAGCTTGAGGCGGAAAGCCTCCGCGTTGCATCCAATCCAATACTGCGTTCGCCAGTTCTTCGGCACGATTCCAGTCACGTTGCAATCGTGCTTCCAAAAGGTCATCCCAAGTGGCTTGCGGATCCATGCCCTACTCCTTTGCTAGCGGTCAAAGAGCGGTGTGCCGACGGAACAGCGACCGATGGAGACGAGGCACAGCAACCACCGCAGTGGGTCGGGCGCGGTTTCGACTTCGCCTACATCCCGCGAGTCGGCTACACGACCGGGCACATTGATGTGCATGACATGAGCGTCGATGCCGACGGACGCTTGGTGTTTGTCAACACGATGTTTGGCTGCTTGGCGACGTTCAGTGAACGAGCGAACTTCAAGCTCTTGTGGCGTCCGCCTTTTTTAAGTGCTCTGGTTCCGGAGGATCGCTGTCACTTGAATGGGCTGGCGATGCGTGACGGTCGGCCGGCGTTTGTGACGGTCGTCAGCCGCTCGGACGTTGCGGACGGTTGACGCGACAAGCGGCACGACGGCGGGTGCGTATTGGATGTCGCCTCGGGCGAGGCGGCCTGCACGAGCCTGTCGATGCCGCACTCACCGCGCTGGTATCGCGACCGGTTGTGGGTGCTCAATTCCGGCACCGGCAAATTCGGTCATGTGGATCTCGCGAGCGGTCGCTTCGAGCCGATCGTCTTTTGCCCCGGCTACCTGCGCGGGCTGACATTCCACGGCGACTGCGCCATCGCGACTCTCTCGAAGCCGCGGCACCTGACATTCCAAGGTCTGGCGCTGAACGACCGCCTGAGCCAAAAGGGTGCGGGGCCGCAATGCGGTTTGCAGATTATCGACTTGCGGAGTGGCACCATCGCTCACTGGCTGCGCGTGGACGGCGAGCGAGTCACGGAGTTGTACGACGCCGTCGTCCTTCCCGGTGTGCGTCAGCCAATGGCGGTCGGTTTCAAGACCAACGAAATCGAACGCCTGATGCTGGTGGACGAAGAGGGCCAAATTTGATCGCGATTCTGCACGTGGGTCGCATCGAGACATATCCTTCCAGGCGCCCGACAGCACTCATCGCTTGCCGAGACAATGACGCGATTGACGAGTTAATTGCAAAGGATTAGATCGAGTCTCTCAGAGTGCGACGGCTCAGTGAGCCGTACCGGCGGAGCCGCACGGCCGATTGGGCTCTGGCATTCGTGCCCCGGCGAATGCGACAGGTCTCAGCAGGCTCTGTCCCGTTGGCTCAAACGCGCCGCCACCATTCGTAGCCGCAAAGTTCGGCTCACGTGGCGAGGACTCGACCTGTGGTCGCACGTCCGCTTCAATTCACTTCGAGCCGTTAGGCGAGCGGCAATTGATTTACCCAAAAGTAGCCGTGGCACTCCGTGACACGACGGCTCCCGCCACGGAGTGTCGGGGCTACTATCTCCTGCCGCTCGCCTTATGGTGCGATGGGTTGCTCCGCCGCCCGGAGCCGCGTCAGAAATGCGTGATGTTCCGGCGAGGCGACGCCCTGCATGGCGACCTCGAGCATCCGCGCCGTGTCGCGAGCGATAACCGCTTGCGGATCGAGCCACAAGCCGGGCAACACCTCGCTGCGCAGCAGTCCGTCCCCGCCCAGTGGGAATCTCTCGAATTGGCCCTCGCGCAGGACGAACCAATCCACTTCGCGATCGCGCACGCGCCACACCAGGTACTCGCAAACCTGATTCCGGCGGTAGGCGTTCAACTTGTCGTGCAAGTCGTAGCTCACGGAACTGGCCGCGACCTCCGCAACCAGTTCGGGAGCACCGGCCACATATCCCTTCTGGTCCAACACGCACTGCCCACCGCACTCGGCCAGAATCCGCAGGTAGACGTCCGGTTGCGGTTCGTTGTCCAGGTCCAACCGCAGCGTCGCGTTATCGCCGCCGACAACTCCGGGCGTGTGCAGCCGGTACAGGAACTGCAATCCAATCAAATCG
>CAYSHJ010000007.1:0-2166 GCA_964430385.1 uncultured Planctomycetaceae bacterium | reverse complement strand
CAGAATGCTATGATCAATCTTTTCGCTCACCACACTGGGATCGAGCCACACCGAAACGATGATGCCCAAGTCGTTCGCCTTCTCCTTGGGGATGTCACCCGCGCGGACGGCGTCGAGCACTCCGTTGGCGATCGCGGCCTGGACCGTGCCCATCAGGATGTTCGTGTACTTCTCGTCCTTGACCGTGACCTTGCTGACCATCACCGTCGCCGGACGAACTTGCACGTCACAGTTCAGAATGGCGAAGACGCGCGAGTGCCCTTTGATCTGATCGCCGATCAAGTTGGCGATTGCGTACCCGACCGGCCCGTCCAGTTCACCAATGATCACTTCCGGCTCCGCCGCCGACCACGCCGGAGCGGCTTCGACAAGCGCTTCACCGGTTCGCATCACGATTCGCTGAGTCATGCTTTGTCCTTTGCCCTCGGTCCTTGGTCAGTCGTTGAGCCAATTGGGCCGGAAGAGTAGGCAAAGAACCACGGACGGTCGAGCGACTGCTCGTATCGACATGCTGCCAGCTTGCCGTCCGCTACGGCGTGACGCACGCGCAGCGATTCGGTCCAGTGCTTCTGCTGGCGATTGTGAACAGCCGTGGGCACAATCGTTCCTGTCCAGAGCTCAAGTTCCTTTGGCATTTCGCTAGATGCTTCCGCACCTTGGGTGCGTCACGGTCGTCGTGTGTCGTAGACCAACGCGCCCAGCATGATCCACGAGTCGTGCAAAAGCCCGCGAGCCACCGGGGCAAGCCCGGTGGGGTTTGTGTCAAGTCTGGGATGCAAATCAGCCGGCCGTTCATGCGTTCGATGCCACCATCCGGCTGACGCCGGACGCTCGCCGTGAGAGCGGCTGAGTGCAGGCAATTTGTAGCCGAGTCGCTCCGCGACTCGGATCGGTGTCGCGGAGCGACACCGCGACTTTGCGGCAGCGCCGTGTTAGGGCTTCGGCACATCGGTTTTGATGTGCAGGTCGCGGAGTTGCTTGCTGTCCACTTCCGACGGTGCGCCGGTCAGCATGTCGGCGGCCCTCTGTGTTTGCGGGAAGGCGATGACGTCGCGGATGCTGTCGTTGCCGAGGAACAGCATGACCCAGCGGTCGAGACCCAGTGCGACGCCAGCGTGCGGCGGTGCTCCGTAGCTGAGGGCGTCCATGAGGAAGCCGAAGCGTTCTTGCGCGACCTCCGGACTGATGCCGATGAAGTCAAAAACCTGTTGCTGCACTTCGGGATTGTGGATACGGACGCTGCCGCTCGCGGCTTCGCAGCCGTTGCAGATCAGATCATACGACTGTGCGCGCACACGGCCAGGATCGGTCTTCAGGAACGGCAGGTCTTCTTTGACCGGGTGGCAGAACGGGTGATGTTCGGCATCCCAGCGATGTTCCTCTTCGTTCCAGCCGAAGAGCGGGAATTCGATCACCCAGGCAATCTTCAGGTCGCTCGGGTCGTACAGTTTTAATTCCTTGCCGAGCCGATGGCGCAGCCCAGCGAGTGCGGCCGACGTGACCGAGCCTTTGTCGGCGACGAAGAACAGCAGGTCGCCGTTCTCGCCGCCGAGTTTCTGGATGATGGCTTGCTGATGTGCGGTCGAGAAAAACTTGGCGATCGGCGAGTCCAGCGCTCCTTCTTTGACGCGGAAGAACGCCAGGCCCTTCGCACCGTAGTTTCTCACGAACTCGGTCAGCTCGTCGATCATCTTGCGCGAATACTTTTCGGCCGCTCCCTTCGCGTTGAGGCCGCGGACTCGGCCGCCGTTGGCGATCGTGTCTTTGAACACGCCGAAGTCGCAGACCTTCGCGATCTCGCCGACGTCTTGCAGCTCCAGGCCGAACCGCAGGTCGGGCTTGTCGCTGCCGAAGCGTTCCATGACCTCGCGATGAGTCAATCGGGGCAATGGGAGTCGAAGCTCCTCGCCGCGAAGCTCTTTGACGAGGTGCGCCATCAGGCCGTCGATCACATTCAGGATGTCTTCCTGTTCGACGAACGCCATCTCGACGTCAATCTGCGTGAACTCCGGTTGCCGGTCGGCGCGCAAGTCTTCGTCGCGGAAGCAGCGCGCGATCTGCATGTAGCGGTCGTAGCCGGCGATCATCAGCAACTGCTTGTAAAGTTGCGGCGATTGCGGCAAGGCATAGAACGCTCCCGGATGCACGCGGCTGGGGACGAGGTAA
>CAYSHJ010000006.1:0-3789 GCA_964430385.1 uncultured Planctomycetaceae bacterium | reverse complement strand
GAGACCCGCTCCCGCCAGCCACACCGAGAAGCCGTATTGATTGTGATCGCGGCCGGCTCCCAGCACTCCCGCCGCCGATTGCGTGAACGGTGTGCGGCCAAACTCCGACGTGAATACGACCAGCGTGTCGTCGAGCATCCCGCGCTGCCGCAGGTCACGCAGCAGCGCGGCGATCGGTCGGTCGATGCGGACTGCCTCGCGCGCGTGATTCTCACGCATGTCTTCGTGGCCGTCCCAATTGATGCGCGGCGAGCCGAACGCTCCGCCGGAAAACAGTTGGATGAACCGCACGCCCCGTTCCAGCAATCGCCGCGATAGCAAACAACTCCGTCCGAAATCCGCCGTTGCTTTGTCATTCAACCCGTAGTCTTCTTGCATCGTCGCCGTCTCGGCCGAGAGGTCTGTGACCTCCGGCACCGCGAGCTGCATCTTGGCCGCGAGTTCGTAACTACGGATTCGTGCGACGAGCGCGTCGTGTCCCGGCACGCGAGACAACTCATCGGTCGCGACGTCCGCCAACCCGACCGGCGCTGTTTCTCGCAGATGCCGCTCGTTCAGTCGTCGCAGCAGTTCTCGCGACGCGGCTTCCGTTTCCGCGGCGATCGGCCGAGCCGGTTGAAGGTCGTCGATGGCAATGCCTCGACTGCGGATCACGACCCCTTGATGTCGAGCGGGCAAGAACCCGTTCGTCCAATTGATCGACCCACCCGCTGGCAACCCGCGCGTGTCCGGGATGACAACGTACGTTGGCAGGTTGTCGGTGTCGTTGCCGAGCCCAAACGACAACCACGCCCCGATTGTCGCAAAGCCGTTCAGCCGAAAGCCCGTGTTCTCCTGAAACGTCGCGGGCGTGTGATTGCTCGTCTCGGCCCACATCGAGCGAATGACCGTCAGCTCGTCGGCGACACCAGCGATGTGTGGCAACAACTCCGACACCCACAAGCCACTCTCGCCGCGTTGCCGAAAGTTCCAATCGTTCTTTCGCAGCAAGCCGACCTGGCCGAAAAACACATCCGGCCGCTCGTCGCCGCCCAGCGGCTGCCCGTGTCGCTTCGCCAACTCTGGTTTGTAATCAAACGTGTCGATTTGACTAACGCCGCCGCAGGCGACAATGTGAATCACTCGTCGAGCTTTCGGCGCGGCATGCGGCGGCGGATCACTCGCCTCCCCCGGCACGACCGCCGCGCGGAGCTTTGCATCGCGCAGCAAGAGACTCGCTAACGCCGCCCCGCCGAGCCCCGTCTTTGTCCAAGAAAAGAACTCACGTCGGCTGAGCAAGGCCGAATTATTCAGAATCGCCATGATGCGTCTCTTTACCAATGCCCTGTGATGCTCAACACCAATGCCCTGTGATGCTCAATTCGATAGTCCCGGCAGATGGCGAACTCACGGCACGAGATCAGTGACCGGAATCGACTGCGTCACAGCATCTGGCAGAGCCAGCGTGAGTGTGTCGGTTCGAGTGAGAACTCGCTGGTGTTCATAGTCGGCGTCGGAACCGGAACCGCGCGGTGACTGGAAGACTTCCACCTGCGCATTCGCGAGGTTGATGATCCAATATTCCGGAATTCCCGCTCGGGCGTAGATGCGACGCTTTTCGCGGTCCGTGGTCAGCGATGTGTCGGCGACTTCGACAATCAAAGCCGTATCTGCGGCCTGAGGATGTCGGCCTTCGTAGTCCAGAATGCTTCCGCGAACAACGGCGACATCGGGTTCGGGAACACTGTCGCTCGATTCCAACGAGCATTGAATGCGACAATGCCAATCGGGTGACAGCAGCCGCTGCAAGACCGATTGAGTCCACATGACACGGCTGTCGTGCGGCGGGATCTTGGCCATTTTGTCGACGATCCAGCCTTCGAGAAGTTCGATGTTGTCGTCTTCGGTAAAGCGACCGACTTCGGTCCAACGGCGGTACTGAGCGACTGTAAAACGCCGCACGGGCCACATTGGCTGGTCACACGTTGCGGGCAGAGATGGAGCGAGCGTTGACATCCAAGGTTCCTGAGTTCAGAGATAAAAGGTATTTTCCGAAGCTCGGACACAAAGTGTCAATCGACGACAGGAAAACCATCAACCCCGCCTTGGGCAGCCAGCCTGGCAGTCGCAATCGTCCTTCCAGAACGGCGGCTCACACCGTAAACGTGACCGCTGCCGACTTCCATCGCAACGGTGGCGAGTTGGCATCCAGCAGTCGAGCTGGAATGTTGTCGTCGGTCAGTTGGCGATAGCCCAGATAGCTCGAAGTTAGTCGCGGGTTGATCTCGATGAGCACCGGTTCCAGCGAACGACCATCCCGCATCACAATGTCGCAGCCGACATAGCCTGTCAGACCCGGCACGGCGCGGCACGCACGCTCGGCCAGTTGCTGGACCGCGACCGCTGACTCGGCCGAGATGTCCGCCGGAATCCGCCCGCCCAAATAGCGAAAGCGGCCGTCGGTGCTGAGATGTTGTTCCGCGACCGGCAGCGTTTCACGAATCAAGCCGTCCTCCGTGATCAACAACGCCACCGACAATGCCTTTCCCGGCACGAACGGTTGCAGCACAAAGTCTCTCTGCTTGGCGATGCGCTGGAGTTCTTGGCAAACAGTCCAAAACTCAAACGGCGTCCGAATCAGGAACGTGTCCTGCGACCCGGCGCCATCGCTCGGCTTGATCACGATCGGCAAGTTCCACCAATTCACCGGTGCGTTGGAGGGATCGAATTCGACTGTGCCCGGAGTTGCGATTCCCTGACCACCCAGCAGTAGGCTTAGGGACAACTTGTTCGAGCACTCCACCATCGCTGGAAAACTTGACCCGATGAACCGGCATCCTGACGTCGGTGTTAAGTGCTGAACTACATCGAAAAGCGATCTCCGTGTTGCCAATGCCGAGTCGGTCTCGGGCGCGATGACCCACACGACGTCGCTGGCTAGAACCAAGTTCGCGAACACGATTCCCTCTTCCGCCGGAGGGTTCACGACGTGCACGTCGCAGTTCCGCAGAGGGCACTCACCCAGCCGGCCGTCCCAAGTCGTCAGCACACGCGCGTCGGGGAGTCGCGAAAGATCCTCGACCAGCGCCGTCAGCATGGCTCGGCCTTCGCGAGCCAGAGACGTTTCGATCCGCTCTTCCGGCCAAGCGCCGCCGCAGACGTACTCGGAAACGAAAATGTTCATCACGCGGAATGTAGCCGCGTCACGCCCTGACGCGAACTCTCACTTACGCCGTGGACCAGCTACGTTGTCGCGACCAGCGCCTCTTCCGCCAGGCGTTGCAATTGTGCCCGCTGCTTCAGCGACAGGATTGTGCAAAACTCGCAGCCGGCGATGTACCAATCCTCGGCATCACGCTCGACCCACATGATTTGAGCCGTGATGCTGAAGTTGCCGTGGCATTCGGTGCAGACCTCGACGAGCAATTGCTCCCCTTTGCGGACCGGCTTGTCCAGGACGACGCGTATGCCGGTCAGCGAGGCTTCCAGCATGTCACCCTCGATGAGTTCCGAGCCGGTATCGGTGGCTCGTAGAAAGCGCACGCTGGCGGTGACCGGGAAGCGAGGCGACTCGCGACGTTCCCCTTCGCGACGTTCGGGGGAAAAGCTGACCAGCGAAAAGCGGCGAAGCGGTGGGCGGCGGCGTTCAGTCATGGCCTGTGAAATCTTTCAAAGGAGATTGTCGATGTGGCCGCCGATGCCGTGCGAGGGAGTAACAAGAGTTTTTAGGTCACGAATCCGCGCGGGTCAAATCGCGGCGCGCCACATTCCGCCCCGTGCTGGCAGACGTTGCGTTTGGGCAATAGCATC
>CAYSHJ010000005.1:0-15853 GCA_964430385.1 uncultured Planctomycetaceae bacterium | reverse complement strand
CGGCCATGTCGAAAACCGTAACTGTGCTCGGCGAACGTCGCGTCGTAGATTGGTTCCAGAACGTGCAATAAGGCTGTTTGCACGACGCGATCACGCACCGTCGGGATGCCCAACGGACGTAACTCGCGGCTGCCGAGCTTGGGAATCCAAGTCCGGAGAATCGCTCGCGGACGATAGGTGTCCGTTCGCAGTTCGTGCTCCAAGCGACGCAGTTCCTCGCACTCACGCAGCGCGAAGCCCTCCGTCGATTGATGATCCACTCCCGCCACTCCCTGATTGCCGAGAACGTGACCGCTCGCGGACATCAGGTTGTGCGGCGAAAACACTTTGTCAATCAACGTGTGCCATTTGCCTCCTCGCACTTGGCCACTGCTAAGCGTCGCCAACATGCGGTCCGTCCAGACAAACGAGTTGGCCCACTGCTCAGTCGCAGGAGGTTCTCCGGCAGGAGTAGCCGCGAACGGCACTGTCTCCGGGGTGTAGTCTCGTCGTTTGGTCATCGCGCATCCATCTTCCTGGGTCGCCTTCGCTCCACGGGAGTTACCCCGCTTCAGCGCTACTACGCACCCTCTGACTTCTGCCCGGAGGCTCTTCGAGACGTCCACCGTGAGAGGGTAGCGATCAGCATCCTCCACCCCGGCACGCACGACTCTGAACACCAACCTGATTCCGAGCAGATCTCTTTGCGTCCTTGTTGAAGTCTTCCCACCATTCCGTCTCCACCCACCTGTCGTCGTCCCTTGGTGTCTTGGTCGGGTTCTCACCAAGGCTTACCGCGTGGGACCGGATTCCTCCGACCCACATCCGCATCGAGCGGACCACAGCGTCTTGGGCTTCGCCATTGGCCAGCAGGCTCGCCGAGACGACCGGCCGTATCGAGTTCGTCAACCTACGGACTGGCAGTTCTCCTCCCGTTGCTCTCCACCCCGCCTCACGGCGACGCAGTTACGTTCGGATACAAAGTTCGTACCCAACTTTGACAAGGATTTGCACCTCGCTAACTTCAACACACTGCAAACGCACTAGCCGTCACCGCTCCGCGTGACGAGCCGAGTCGGACAACGCGCAGATATTCTCTGTGATCCGTATTAGCATTCAACGATTCACAACAGCGGGAGCTGCCTGTGCCGCGACGCCTGGTTTTTGTCCGTGGGATCGTTCAGGGCGTCGGCTTTCGTCCGTTTGTCCATGACCTGGCTCGACAGTTCAGCCTGGGCGGATGCGTCCGAAATCAAAGCGGACAAGTTTTGATTGAGATCGAAGGGGACAACGCTGCGCTGGACAGCTTTGTGAATGAGCTTGTCACGCGGCCGCCCCCCCTGGCCCAGATTGACGAGGTCACCTGGGTCTCGCAAGTGGCAACCGGTGAGCGGTCATTCTCGATTGAGCCGAGCGAGGAGACTGTGGCGGATGCAGTTTTCATCCCGCCCGACATGGCCACATGCGACGAATGCCTGGCCGAACTGTTCGATCCCGCAGATCGCCGGTTCCACTACCCCTTGCTCAACTGCACGAATTGCGGCCCCCGGTTCACGATCATCGTCGCGGCTCCTTATGACCGAGAGCGAACTTCGATGGCCGGGTTCTTGATGTGCCGCGACTGCCGCCGGGAATACGAAGATCCGGCTGACCGCCGGTTCCATGCTCAACCGATCGCCTGCCCGAAATGCGGACCACAGCTTGCGGTCCTCGATGCGCACGGCGAACCGATCCGCACTGTGGACCCGATCGCCTATGCTGCAACAGCCATCAAGGGCGGACTGATCGGCGCAGTGAAGGGTCTCGGCGGATTCCATCTCGCTTGCGACGCCACGAACGACGCCGCCGTGGCTTTGCTGCGGGAACGAAAGCACCGCGATGCGAAGCCCTTCGCCGTCATGGTCGCGAATGTTGCGGCAGCGCAGGAATTCTGCGTTGTGTCTCCCGAAGAAGTGGCGCTGCTGACATCACCCGCAAGACCGATCGTGCTTTTGCGAAGGGGAACAGGCGGGGCCGTGGCAGCCGCCGTGGCTCCACGAAATCCGTGCCTGGGGATCATGCTGCCGTACAGCCCGCTCCATCATTTGTTGCTCGACGCGCTGGACGGAATCCCGCTGGTCATGACGAGCGGCAACGAGCGTGACGAGCCGATCGTCTACCACGATGGAACTGCGCTGAACCAATTGCATGGCAAAGCCGATTTCTTCATCGCCCACAACCGCCCGATTCATACGCGGTGTGACGACACCGTGACGCGGATCGTGGTCGGGCTGGAACTGCCGTTGCGGAGGTCGCGCGGCCGTGCGCCGGAGCCGATCCCGCTGCCCGTGACCTGTTCGCGTCCGACGTTGGCTCTGGGCGGACAGCTAAAGTCCACCTTCGCGCTGGGGCGGGGACGACATGCGTTTCTCAGCCAACACCTGGGAGACCTGGATCAATTCGAAGCCTATCAGGCCTATGTCCATGCGATTCGGCATTTTCAGCAACTCTTCGCGATCGAGCCGGAGGTGATCGTGCATGACTTGCACCCGGACTATCAATCAACCCGTCATGCCCTCGACCCCAGCCGTCATGGTCGTTCGCAATTACTGGCCGTCCAACATCATCACGCGCACCTGGCCAGTTGCCTCGCCGAGCATGGTTTGAACGAACCGGCGATCGGCGTCATCTTCGATGGCAGCGGTTTCGGCAGCGACGGCGCGGTCTGGGGAGGCGAGTTTCTCGTGGGGGATTTTCACAGTTTTCGACGGGCCGCCCACCTGCGATATGTTCTTCTGCCAGGTGGAGAGCAGGCGATTCGAGAGCCGTGGCGGATGGCTCTCTCGTACCTGACCGACGCGGGCGTTGATTGCCCTGCGTTCGGGGGAGATGTGCCGCAACAGGCGATCACAGCCGTCCAGAGGATGATCTCGCAGAGATTCAACACGCAGCCCACTTCCAGCGTCGGCCGGTTGTTCGACGCTGTGGCAGCACTTGTTGGCGTGCGCCGTCGCGTCGATTACGAAGGACAAGCGGCCATGGAACTCGAATGGCTCGCGGCAGAGGTCTCTCCCGACGGCACATATCCCTTCGATCTTATCCCGCCTGTGAATGCCGCACATTCTACCCCGTGGCAGATCGACATCCGCCCGTTGATCGTCGCGATTGCCGCGGAAGCGCGCCGTGGCATTTTTTCTGGATTGATCGCCCGCCGGTTTCACTCGACGCTCGTCGAGATCATCTCTCATGTTCTCGGCCAAACTCGGAAGCAGACGGGGTTGGATGTCGTCGCCCTGAGCGGTGGCGTGTTCATGAACACTCTGCTGTTGAGTGAGATCATTCTCCGCTTGAGTGGTGAAGGCTTCCGCGTCTACCGTCATCAGCGGGTGCCGCCGAACGACGGGGGCTTGTCGCTGGGTCAGTTGGCGATTGCGGCAGCCGCACAGAATTGCGAAACTGCGACCGTGGCTTTGTCGTAAGACGGTTTGAAAAACAGAACGTACGGTCAACGCATGTGCCTCGGGATCCCAGGGAGAGTCATCGAAGTCTATCGCGAGCACGACCTTTTGATGGGCAAAGTCGACTTCGGCGGAGTTCTCAAACGGGTCTGTCTCGAGCACCTCCCCGAATTGGCCGTTGGCGACTACGCACTGGTGCATGTTGGCTTCGCTCTTTCCCGTATTGATGAGTCGGAAGCGCAACAAGTGTTCGCCTTCCTCGCCCGGATGAACGAATTGCGTGAGATCGAACAAGCTGAGCCGCAGGGCGCTAGCCCCGGTTCGAGCGAGACAAACCGGGGCTAGCGCCCTGCGGCTCATCGGATTGCGGAGCGCGGTGATGAAATTCCTCGACGAATACCGCGATCCGGTCGCTGCCGAAAAACTGCGTCAGTTGATTTTCCGTGTGACGACCAAGCCCTGGACGTTGATGGAAATCTGCGGCGGTCAGAGCCACACGATCGTCAAGTATGGCATCGATGAATTGCTCCCCCCCGAGATTTCGTTGGTGCATGGTCCCGGTTGTCCCGTCTGCGTGACGCCCGTTGAATTGATCGACAAGGCGGTTGAAATTGCCTCGCGACCCGACGTGATTTTCTGTTCGTTCGGCGACATGCTCCGCGTGCCGGGGACGCATCACGACCTGTTGACCGTCAAGGCGGCGGGGGGTGATGTGCGCGTGGTCTACTCGCCCCTGGATTGTTTGCGGGTGGCCGAGGAACATCGCGATCGCACGGTCGTGTTCTTCGCTGTTGGCTTCGAGACGACCGCGCCGGCCAACGCGATGGCCGTCTGGCAAGCGAAGCGCCGCGGTCTCGACAATTTTGCGGTGCTCGTCTCCCACGTGCTGGTCCCTCCGGCGATGTCGGCACTGTTGTCCTCACCCCTCAATCGCATCCAGGGTTTTCTGGCGGCCGGGCACGTCTGCACGGTGATGGGTTATGAAGAGTACGAATCGCTGGCGTGCGAATTCAAGATTCCCATCGTCGTCACGGGCTTTGAGCCGCTTGACCTGCTGGAAGGGATCTATCAATGCGTGTGCCTGCTGGAGGAGGGACGCTACGGCGTTGAAAACCAATATGTGCGGGCCGTTCGCCGTGAAGGCAATCCACGGGCTCGCGCGCTGTTGAGCGAGGTGTTTGAGATCACCGATCGGAAGTGGCGCGGCATCGGCCTCATCCCCCAGAGCGGCTTCCGGCTGCGGCCGGAGTACGCCGCCTTCGACGCCGAGCAGCGCTTCCCCGGGACGATTGCGGAAGTCATCGAAGCGAGCGTCTGTATCAGTGGCCAGATTCTGCAAGGTCTCAAGAAGCCGCATGAATGTCCGGCGTTCAGGACTCAATGCACGCCCGACAAGCCTCTCGGCGCGACGATGGTTTCTTCGGAGGGAGCGTGCGCGGCATATTTTCACTACGGCCGCTTCCACAGGGCGGAACAGGATTCCCATCTCGCGATCCGACAACCGGAAAGTAACCGTCGTGTCTGAACTGCCGTCGTTTGAGCTGAATTGCCCCCTGCCGCTCAGCCGGCACGAGAAGATTCTACTCGGACACGGCAGCGGAGGACGGCTGACGGCCGACCTCATCCAAGGGACATTCCTGCCCGCCTTCCGCAACGACGTGCTGTCTGCACTCGAAGATCAAGCGACGCTCAGTATCAGCGGTCTTCACGAAGGGAGCGGTCAGCGGCTCGCGTTCACTACGGACGCGTTTGTCGTGCGACCACTCTTTTTTCCGGGCGGAGATATCGGGCGTCTGGCAATTCACGGGACTGTGAATGATCTGGCCGTGGGGGGGGCTCAACCGCTGTTCCTCTCCGCCGCGTTCATCCTCGAAGAAGGTTTGCCTCTCATCGACCTGGAGCGGATCGTCGCTTCGATGCGCGCGGCGTGTGACGAGGCCGGTGTCTCGCTGGTCACCGGCGACACGAAGGTCGTCGATCGCGGCAAGGGAGATCAGGTTTTTATCACGACTTCCGGCATCGGCCTGGTTCCTGCGGGACGCCAGTTGTCGATCCACTCGGCACGCCCCGGCGACCGCGTGCTGGTTTCCGGCACGATCGGTGACCACGGCATTGCGATCATGTCGGTGCGCGAGGGAATCGAGTTCGAGACGGCGCTCGAGAGTGATACTGCTTCCCTGGTGGACTTGACGCGGGTGATCTTGGAAAATTGCGCGACGGTCCGCTGCATGCGCGATCCAACACGGGGCGGACTGTCGAGTGCCGTGAATGAATTGGCCGCGGCGTCGCAGGTGGGCGTCAAGCTTTTGGAATCGGCGATTCCCCTCCGCCGGGAGGTTCGGGCGGCCTGCGAGATTCTGGGACTCGACCCGCTGTATGTCGCCAATGAGGGAAAGCTGATCGCCATCGTTCCGGCCGCGGAAGCCGAGCGGCTGCTGGAGGTGATGCGCGGGCATCCGCTTGGTCGCAACGCGGCGATCATCGGTGACGTGGTTGCCGAACATCCCGGCCTAGTAACCATGAAATCACCGCTGGGAGGCGAACGGATCATCAACATGCTCGCCGGTGAACAATTGCCGCGGATTTGCTAATAGCTAATAGAAGCCCAGCTTTTCCAAAAGGCCGGGCTTCTGAAAGGAACGGACATGACACAGCTCGTACAACTCACTCTGCGAAACCCGCAACGGCCGCCGGCCATTGAAGAGCTGCATGTGCTCTGGATCACCGCTGGTCTGGGCTGCGACGGCGATACGGTGTCGATCACCGCGGCGACTCAGCCGAGTCTTGAAGACCTGGTGCTGGGATTGATTCCCGGCATTCCGAAGGTGCATTTCCACAACCCGGTGCTGGCTTACGAAAATGGCGATGCGTTCCTCGATTTCTGTTACCGTGCCGCGGAAGGCCGGCTCGATCCGTTCGTCCTGGTCCTCGAAGGCTCCATCCCCAACGAGAAGAACAAGACCGACGGTTACTGGGCCGCCTTCGGAACCGACAAGACGACTGGGCAGCCCATTCCCACCTGCGATTGGATCGACCGGATCGCCCCGAATGCCTGGGCAGTGATGGCCGCCGGGACGTGCGCCACCTATGGCGGCATCCACGCGATGGAGGGGAACCCCACCGGTTGCATGGGTCTGCCGGACTACCTGGGCTGGGAGTGGAAGTCGAAGACTGGCATTCCCATCGTGTGCGTTCCCGGTTGCCCCGTCCAGCCAGACAATTACATGGAGACGCTGCTCTATTTATTACGCCAAGCTGCCGGCACGGCTCCGATGATTCCCCTCGATGAACTGCTGCGGCCCACGTGGTTGTTTGGCCAGACGGTGCATGAAGGCTGTGATCGCGGCGGGCGGTACGAGCAGGCAGAGTTCGCAGACGAATACGGCTCGCCGCTGTGCATCGTCAAGCTGGGATGCTGGGGGCCGGTGGTGCAGTGCAACGTCGGGAAGCGCGGCTGGATGAACGGTATTGGCGGTTGCCCTAGTGTCGGCGGTCCCTGCATCGGCTGCACGATGCCCGGTTTCCCAGACAAGTTCATGCCCTTCATGGACGAACCGCCGGGAGCCAAGCTCTCCACCAGCGCGGTGAGCCTGTATGGCAACACCGTCCGCGCCTTGCGCGGTTTCACGCAGGCCTCGATGAACCGTGAGCCGGTCTGGCGGCATCCGGACGCCGATCCGGCGGCTGTGAATACACCAGAATCGTGACCGATTTTCCACAGCGCATAATGTCGGTCAAGCGAAATGTCTCTTCTCTGATCGTGCGGAGCGCCCATGTCTGACGAATCAAAAAAACCGCCTCATCTCGTCGAAATGTCATGGGATCCGATCACTCGAATCGTCGGCAGTCTGGGGATCTACACGAAGATCGATTTTGCGAACCGCAGCGTGGCCGAGTGCCACAGTACGTCGTCGATTTTCCGCGGTTATTCCGTCTTCATGAAAGGGAAGGATCCGCGCGACGCGCACTTCATCACCAGCCGCATCTGCGGCATCTGCGGCGACAACCACGCGACCTGCGCCTGTTACGCGCAGAACATGGCCTTTGGAATCAAGCCGCCGGCGCTCGCCGAATGGGTCATCAATCTCGGCGAAGCGGCCGAGTACATGTTCGATCACAACCTGTTCCAGGACAACCTGGTCGGCGTCGACTTCTGCGAACAAATGATGCGGGAGACCAATCCCAGCGTGCTCACCCGGGCGGAGAACACAACGGCTCCGCACGCCGCTTTGCACGGATTCCGCACCATTGCCGACATCATGCGGGCACTCAATCCGTTCAAAGGCAGCTTCTATCTCGAAGCCCTGCAGATGAGCCGGCTGACGCGCGAGATGTTCTGCCTGATGGAAGGCCGCCACGTGCATCCCTCGTTGCTGATTCCCGGTGGTGTCGGCACGGTCCCCAGCGTGCAGCTCTTCAACGACTACCTCGTGCGGCTGATGAAGTACATCGACTTCATGAAGCGGTCAATCCCCCTGCACGACGATCTGTTCGACTTCTTCTACGAGGCCCTCCCCGGTTACGAAGAGGTGGGGCGGCGCCGTGTGCTGCTCGGCTGCTGGGGTTCCTTCAACAATCCCCAAGTGTGCGACTACACGTACGCGCGGATGCCGGAATGGGGGCGGGCGATGTACGTCACCCCGGGCATCGTGGTCGATGGCAAACTCCTCACGACTGACCTGGTTGAAATCAACCTGGGGCTACGGATCCTGCTGGGCAGTTCCTTCTATGGCGACTGGCAGAATGCCGAGACGTTCGTCAAGGCCGATCCGCTGGGCAACCCCATCGATCAGCGGCACCCGTGGAACCAGACGACCGCGCCCAAGCCTCAGAAGCGCGACTTCGAAGGGAATTACACGTGGGTCATGTCGCCGCGGTGGTTCGACAAAAACAGCGGCGACCACCTCTCGCTCGACACAGGGGGCGGGCCGCTGGCCCGCTTCTGGGTGACGGCCCTGGCCGGGTTGGTGGACATTGGATACGTCAAGGCGACCGGTCACAGCGTGAAGATTTACCTTCCCAAAACGATGAATCACCCCGAGACCGAATTCGAGTGGAAGATCCCGCGCTGGAGCAACACGCTGGAACGCGACCGGGCTCGGACGTATTTTCAGGCGTATGCCGCCGCCGCCGCGCTCTACTTTGTCGAGCAGGCATTGGAGGAAGTCCACGCGGGCCGAACGAAGACCTGGACCGATTTCACCGTCCCCGATGAGGCGATCGGCTGTGGATTTCACGAGGCGGTCCGCGGAGTACTCTCGCATCACATGGTGATCCGCAACGGAAAAATCGCCAACTATCATCCGTACCCGCCGACGTGCTGGAACGCCAGTCCGCGCGACTCGCTGGGAACGCCCGGCCCTTACGAAGATGCGGTGCAGAACACGCCCCTCTTCGAGGAAAACGGCCCGGACAACTTCAAGGGGATCGACATCATGCGCACCGTGCGGAGCTTCGACCCCTGTCTGCCGTGCGGCGTCCACATGTACCTTGGGCCGGGGCGGGAGATTCAGGTGCGGCATACGCCCATGTTCGGAACCCAACCGAAAGTGGAGATGGCCCGATGAGCTTCGCCGCCGTCGAACAGATCGCCCGGGCCGTCCTGTACGAAGGGTACTTGCTCTATCCTTACCGGCCCACGGCCTTGAAGAATCGGCAACGCTGGATGTTCGGCCGGTTGCTGCCGCGCGAATTCAGCGTGCGGCACAATGGGAGCGAGCCTTGGTCGATGCAGACCGAATGCTTGGTTGTCGGTGACGTGGGAACATCACTCGAATTACAGATTCGATTCCTGCAGCTTGCGGCGATTGGTGACGAAGATAAAGATCACACCTCCTCGGACACGGTGGAGCGCGCGGTGAATGTCGCAGCGCGTTTGGGTCAAATCGTCAACGGTCCGCATCGAGTCGTATTTTCGTTTAGCCGCGACTCGCAGGGGAGCGCGTCGCCCGTACCGCGCAGTGCTTCCGTCCGAGTCGCAGCAAAACAACAGGTTGTCGCGTCGCTCGATGGCGCGGTTGTGGTCACCGCGGTCGCGGTATGCGAACGCTTGTTCAAATTGACCGTCGTGATCGAGAACCTCACCCCTTGCGACGCCTTGTGCGAACTGGACCTCGATCAGGCGCTGCTGCTGTCCCTGATCTCCACGCACACGATGCTTCGCGTGCAGGACGGCGAGTTCATTTCGCTGCTCGACCCTCCCGAACCGTATGCCGACCTCGCCAAAACGTGCCGCAACATCGGTGCCTGGCCGGTGCTCATCGGTCCCGACAAGGGGAGGCTGATGCTGTCGTCGCCGATCATCCTGTCTGATGATCCGCAGATTGCCCCGGAGAGCCCCGGCGACCTGTTCGACGGCACGGAAATCGACGAACTCTTGACGCTCCGCATCCAGACGTTGACGGATGAGGAAAAGGCCTGGATGAGTGCAGGGAGCGCGCAGGCCCGCCTGATCCTGCAACGCACCGAATTGCTGACCGAAGATCAACTCCGGCAAATGCACGGACGATTCACGAACGTGAAATCACAGCAGCGGGTCGATTCCACACAACGTCGCGAGGACGCGTTTCCGACGAACTCGGATTTCCAGACGGGCGACCGCGTGCGCCTTCAGCCCCGCGGCCGGGCGGACGCATTCGACCTGCTGTTGAAAGGGCAATTGGCGACAATCATTTCGATTGAGCAAGATTTCGAAGACCGGGTGCATCTCTGTGTCGTCATTGACGACGACCCGGGCAAAGACTTCGGCGAACAAGGCCTCCCCGGCCACCGGTTTTTCTTCAACCCCGAGGAAGTCGAACGACTGGAGTAACATCGTTGATTCTCATTGCAGGGATTGGGAACATCTTCCACGGCGACGATGCGTTCGGCGTCGAGGTGGTGCGGCGATTGTTGCAGCGGCCGCTGCCAGAGGGGGTTCGCGCCGTCGACTTCGGCATTCGCGGATTCGATCTCGCCTGCGCGCTGCTGAAGGGTTACGACGCGGCGATTCTTGTGGACGCCACCGCGCGCGGAGGCCGACCGGGCACGCTCTACGTCATCGAGCCGGACCTCGAGTCGCTCGCGGCCTGCGAACGGGATGCGGGAATTGAAGGTCACTCGCTCAGCCCGGCGCGGGTTCTGCAATGGGTGCAGGCTCTCGGTGGGCGGATGCCCCACCTGCGCATCGTGGGATGCGAGCCGGCCACGCTTGGTGACGACGATGACCCGCGAATGGAACTCAGTCCGCCGGTTGCGGCGGCTGTTGAGGGTGCGCTGCAAATGATCCAATCACTGATCGAGGAGTTTTCTGCCATCGAGTCTGGAGCGTCGGCATGATTGAGCAAGGATCCGGACGAATGTCCGTCTCAACGTCGGCAGGACTGACGATGCCGGAAGCCGAGGCGGTCCTGCAACGGATGGCCGGGCAGGGACGCTCGGCGACTGCGCTGCCGCTGGTCCGGCTTCCATCGCAACGCGAACTGAAGACCGACCCCTCCTTGCCGCCGGACGATCACTCCGCGATTTTTTCTGCCAAGCAACAGGCCACTCCCGAGTGGGACGAGGCAACGCTGCGTGCTTTGTTGGAGTCGGTCCCCGATGCTGTGATCGCTGCGGATGCCTCCGGGGTGATTGTGCTCGTCAATCGCCAGACAGAGGATCTCTTCGGGTATCGACGAACCGAAATCCTGGGGCGGCCGGTCGAGATCCTGATCCCCGAGCGGTTTCGGGCTCGGCACGTCGGGCAGCGGACGCGCTATTTCGCCGATCCGCAGATCCGACCGATGGGGTTGAATCTCGAACTCTGGGGGCGGCGGAAGGACGGCGCGGAGTTTCCCGTGGAAATCAGCCTGAGCCCCCTGAGGACGGCCACCGGCCTGCTGGTCACAAGCACGGTGCGCGACATCAGCCGCCGCGTGCTCGATGAGACCCGGTTGCGAAACGCCGAACAAAGATACCGGACGCTCGTCGAGGAGATTCCGGCCGTCACCTTTATGGCGGCGCTCGACGACAGTGCCGCCGCGATCAGCGAACTTTATGTCAGCCCCCAGATCGAAACGCTGCTGGGCTTCACCCAAAAGGAGTGGCTGGAGGATCCGGTCCTGTGGTACAGGCAACTTCATCCCGACGATCAAGAACGCTGGCACGGCGAATTCGCGCGGACCTGCTCGACGGCGGAACCGTTTGACTCCATTTATCGGTTCCTCGCCCGCGACGGCCGGGTGGTGTGGGTCCACGGACATGCCAAGGTCGTCCGTGACCGCGACGGCCGTCCGCTGTTTCTGCAAGGGGTCGCGTTCGACATCACCGAGCGCAAGCAGGCCGAAGAGTCGATGGCGCGGCTCAATCAGACCCTGGAGCAGCGCGTGGCCCTGGCCGTTGCTGAAGCAGAGCAGCGGTCGCAGGAACTCTCCCGTTCCAATGAAGCGCTCGACCGCTTTGCCTACATCGCGTCACACGACCTGCGCGAACCGCTGCGGACCATGATGCGCTACATGCAACTCCTGCAGAAGCAGTACGGCGATTCGCTCAACGAAACGGCACAGGAATACATTGTGAAGACCATCATCGGCACGCGGCAGATGAACCATCTTATTTCCGATCTCCACACGCACTCGCGGATTGGCCGGCAAGGGGCGTTTGTCCGCGTGGACTGCGACGTGGTGCTGGGGGAGGCCTGCGGGAACCTGCGGGCCACCCTCGATGAATGCCGCGCCGTCGTGACTGCCGATCCGCTGCCGACGATCAGCGCCGTCGAGACGGAACTGATTCTCCTGTTTCAGAACCTGATTCAAAACGCAATCAAGTTCCGGTCCGACCAGCAGCCGGCGATCCATATCAGCGCCTGCCGCGAAGGGGAGCAGTGGCTCATGTCGGTCCGCGATAACGGGATCGGCATCGAGTCGCAATACCTGGAGCGGATCTTCGGGATCGGCGAGCGTCTGCACGGCCGAAAGATCCCCGGCACCGGCTTCGGGCTGGCAAATTGCCGCAAAATCGTCGACCACCACGGCGGCAGAATCTGGGCGGAATCGCAGCCGGGCGTGGGAAGCGCGTTTCTGTTCACGCTGCCGACAGTTTGACGATCGTCAGCCAGAAGTCCTCGATCTTTTCGTCGACTTTGCTCTCATACTGACGAACTTGGGCTAAGCTGCGGCGGTCCGCTTCGAGAACTCTCGGAATCCGAGAGACCAGGCGGGCGGGCCGCCGTCAGCTTCAGCGCGTGGTTAGCCGGCGACTCCATTCGCTCAGGAACAGTGTCTTACTGGCCGGTCACGCGGAACTCGACCCGTTCCGCAGGGAAGCCGTCGGCCACGGCACCAGGGCCCATCCCGTCCAAAGGGAGCAATATACCGGTCTGGGTCAGGATGCACCGGCCCGGCGTGCCCTCCGGAACGCCGAATTCCTCGCGCAGGGGCCCCGTGGCGTTCGCCCGGATCGAGAGGGAGAGGATCTCGAACCCAACGAGCGGATCTCCATACGCGCCAAGGGCCGCGAGCAGGTCCGGGAGGGGGGCGCCGGGCTCCGTGTTCTTGAACACGACTTTTAGGTGGGACTCGGCCAGGGCAGGCTCATCGCCGGCAACCACGTCGGGCGCCCGGAACCCAAACACGAGGTCGTTGAACGCGAATTGGTTGGCCATGGAATCGGGGTCGTAAATGAACCCATAGGTCAGGGCGTTCTTGGTGTGGAGCACCACTGTGACCTCCGCGCGACCATCAGCCAACGCGCGCTCGGTGACGCTGCCGTCGGTGGTCGTCTCTAACGAGATCGTGCCGCCCGAATCGAATTCGATCCATTCGTTGGCCAGACCCGCGTAGTCCACCGAGACAGCCCGGACGGGGGGCTTCGCGAACGCCGAGATCCAGCCGAAGTAATCGGGAGCGGGCTCGACAAACGTACTCATCGACCCTTGCTTGTCGACGAAATCGGCAATCGGGCGTTGCACGGCCCCAGGAGCGGCAAAGGCCCTGCGCGGAAGCAACAAGCCGGCGCCACCGAGTGCGGCTCCGGCCGCGGTGATGCCGACGAGCTTGATAAAGTTGCGGCGATCGTCGCTGTGCTTCTCTGCTCCGGACGTGGTTGAACCATCATGCTTGCGTTTCATGGGAGTGTCCTTGAAGTTAGGTGTTTGCGAGTCAAAATTGTGATCTAGAAGACGGGTCAAAGAACGCCAAATTCATGCGTCGGCCCTGACAGATGCAAGCCCGCGCCTGGACCGGTCCAACGGGCTCAGCATTGACGAATGGGCCGACAATGGGAGTGTTTATGCACCTCCTTTCTCCAGGCTCGACATAAGGCGCCGTCCTGGGCCTAGCCCTGGCAAATTGCCGCAAAATCGTCGACCACGGCGGCAGAATCGGGGCGGAATCGCAGACGGGCGTGGGAAGCGCGTTTCTCTTCACGCTGCCGGCAGTTTGACGATCGTCAACCAGAAGTCCTCGATCTTGCGGACTGCGCTGATGAAGTCATCTAGCTCGACCGGCTTGGTGACGTAGCAGTTGGCGTGCAGGTTGTACGCTTCGAAGATGTCCTGCTCCGCGCTCGATGTGGTCATGATCACCACCGGGATGCGCTTGAGGTCACGATCAGCCTTGATCTCCATCAGCACCTCGCGCCCGTTCTTGCGCGGGAGTTGTAGATCAAGGAGGATCAGGTCTGGGCGCGGCGAGTCGGCATAAGGCTCGATCCGGCGCAGAAAATCCATGGCCTGAACTCCGTCCTCGACTAGCGTGATGTGGTTGCGAATCCTGCCTTCCTGCAATGTCTCCATCGTCAGGGCGGCGTCATCGGGGTTGTCCTCGACTACCAGGATTTCGATCGGCGTGCCGATAACGCCGCAGTCTGTTTGTTCGTCGAATACCATGTTCATAGTCTCCGCCTCCAAGGGTGAGCGTGTGAAACAGCGGCTCGTTTGTGAACAGGGTTAAAACCGATCGAAGTCGCCCATTTCGGCCGACCAGGAGGCCGCCGTCTTGCGCTGACTGTCGGTGAGGATCGGCCAGACGTCGACAGGAACCGGGTGCTCGCCGGAGACGCAGAGCACGACCTCGCTGCTCTCACCGAGCAGGCGGTGCTTCCGCAGCACTTCGGCCGGAATGTCGACGGCCACCTCGGTGTGGTTGATCTGCAGATAACAGCGCACATGCCGGGCATCGACCTCGTCGAAGACGTACGGTCCGCACAGATCCAACGTGAAACGGCACCGATTCCGACGCTGCTGTTTCCGTGACTGCTGATTCATTCTGGGTTCCTTGATCAACGCGAACATGATGTCTTCCTTTGATTCGAGGGGATGCGGTTGTCATTCGCTTGGCGTGAACTTGATTCACACGCGATCCAAACATTTGCATCTACAGTGCCAAAACACTGCGCGGAGGTCTCATTCACGGTTCGATGTGCCGCGCGGAATGCGGAATCGACACGAATTCCCGCGATTTTGTGGCGTTTTCGCCGTCGTTGGAATTGCCCGCAGGAAGGAAGATTGGTGCGCTGCGGAAGGATCCGATCCCGTTCGACTGCGGTGCGGGCCTCGCCATCTGTGCGAGCGACGCACAGCGACTTGCGCAAGCGATGCACAGGGCAGCCCCACGCATCGGCTATTCCAGGCCGAGGGTCCGCATCTTTGTCCGCAGCCCATTGCGCGAAATTCCCAGGCGGCGGGCCGTCTGGACCTGGTTGCCGCCGCATTCGGCTAGCGTCATCCGCAACAGTTCTCCGTCCAGCATATCGTGCAGGGTCTGGTTCAGGTTCGCATCACCCGATGCCAACGCCGCCTTCACCGCGCGCCCGATGTGAGCGCTGACGTCGTTTGCGGTGGCCTCCCCTTCTGCGTCGCTTGTGCTCGGCGGGCTTTCGGCAGCGGAGCGCTTCAGCTCGATGTCGGACACGGTCACATGTGCCCCGCGGCTGATCAGCGCGGCACGTCGTATCACGTGTTGCAACTCGCGAATATTCCCGGGCCACGGGTATTCGCACAACATGGTCCAAGCCGCAGGCTGGAGCGTGAGGCTCGGCCGTCCGATCTTCTTCGCGGCTTGTGCCAGGAAATGCTCGACGAGCAGTTTGACGTCCTCGGGCCCACGCTGTCGCAAAGGAGGCAGGCGAATCGTCATTCCATTCAGCCGGAACAGCAGGTCTTCCCGGAATTCGCCTTCGCGCACACGCGAATCGAGGTCGTGGTGCGTCGCGGAGACGATCCGGACATCGACCTTGATCGGCTCGTTGCCACCGATGCGGACGATCTCGTTATTCTCCAGCACGCGCAGCAGCTTCGCTTGGAGCATCGGCGGCATGTCGCCAATCTCATCCAGAAATGAGTCTTCCGGGTTCTCAGTGGCTTGGTTTGAGGTCGAGTTTGCCGCAATGGAAGTAGATTGCGGTGGTGAAATTATCGAAGTTGCGGAAACCTCGGGCGGTGGACTTCACCCATTGAATTTTGGAATTCAAGCCTTCGC
>CAYSHJ010000004.1:0-11045 GCA_964430385.1 uncultured Planctomycetaceae bacterium | reverse complement strand
CATCTGGCTGCACACGCTGCGCAACTCGCTGATCCCGCTGGCAACCGGTTTGGGCCACGCACTCAGCCTGCTGATGGCCGGGTCGTACTTGGTCGAAGTCGTGTTCAACATCGACGGTATCGGCTACCTGGGCTACACGTCGCTACTCAGCCGCGACTACACGGTCGTGCTGGGAGTGCTGTCGATCAACACGCTGCTGACGTTGCTGGGCAACATTTTTTCCGACGTGTTGTACGCGATGGTTGATCCACGGATTCGGTTTGAGTGAAAGACGATGCACTTCCCCCGCCGGGCATGGGGACTGTCGATTTAATCGCCCCTGAGCTTGTCTCAGGGGTTCCCGCGCTTCTGCACTACTCGAAATCCCCGGGAAAAGCGTAGCGCAGAAGCGCGGGAACCACCCAGGCGAGCTGGGTGGCGGATTAAATCGAAAGTCCCCAAGCCCGGTTGGGGGCGAATCAATGACACAAACGACACACGCCACCACATGACCGCAATGACCCCGACGACGTCCGATTCGACTGCGACCAATTTGGTTCCGCCGCCGCGGCGCTCGCTGTCGCCGTTGCAGATGCGGTTGCGGCGATTCCGGCGATTGAAACGCGGCTACTATAGCTTTATCGCGCTGTTTGGAGCGTACTTCCTGTCGTTCTATCTGGCGTTCCTGATGAACGACAAAGCGCTCGTCGTTCGGCACGACGGACACTGGTACTTTCCGGCTTGTCGAGCGTACCTGCACGACACCTTCGGCGACTGGTTCACCGAGCATATTCACGAGGCGAACGTCTTTGGTCAGAAAGACACCAGCGGCGAACCTCGCTTGGGCGAAGCGAACTATCGCGAAATGAAGAAGCGGTTCCAGGCGGATGGCAAAGGCGACTTCGTGCTCTTGCCATTCGTCCCGTTCGATCCCTACGAGAGTTTTCTGGAGCTGGAAGGCAACCCGCCGCATCCGCCAGCGGGCGAGCACTGGTTCGGCACCGACGACCGCGGCCGAGACATCTTGGTCCGGCTGGCCTACGGCTACCGTGTGTCGATGACATTCGCGCTGTTGGTCGTCATCACGTCGTATGCTATCGGCATTCTCGCGGGCGCGACGCTGGGTTACTTCGGCCGCTGGGTTGATTTGATCGGCCAGCGGTTTGTCGAGATTTGGGGTGCGATCCCGTTTCTGTACACGGTCATCATTCTGTCGGCAGTCTTTCAGCCGAGTTTCGTGTTGCTGGCGTTGATCCTGACCGCGTTCGATTGGCTGTCGATCACGTACTACCTGCGCGGCGAGTTCTATCGCGAGAAGGCGAAAGACTACGTCGCCGCTGCGATCGCGACCGGCGAGGGCAACCTCACGATCATGGTGCGGCACATCCTGCCCAACTCGCTGACACCGATCATTACATTCGCCCCGTTCGCCATCGTCGCCGCGATCGAGTCGCTGGTCGCGCTCGATTACCTCGGCTTCGGTCTCCGTCCGCCGACGCCCAGTTGGGGCGAGCTATTGCGACAAGCTCAACAAAATCTGCGCGTCTGGCATCTCGTGGTCTTCCCGCTGGGAGCGATCTTCGTCACGTTGCAACTGGTCGTGTTCATCGGCGAAGCCGTGCGCGAGGCGTTCGATCCGAAAGTGTTTAGTCGATTGCGGTGAGTTCGATTTAGTGGACCACGCCCACCCACCTGAGAGATTAGGCTGTGTCATCTGCAAAATCCGTGGTTCCGCCTCCGCTGCTGAAGGTCGAAGACCTGACCGTGACGTTTCGCACGCACGGCGGACTCGCCAAAGCCGTTGACACAGTCTCGTTCGAGCTGTTTCCGGACGAGGTCTTGGGCATCGTCGGCGAGTCTGGTTCCGGCAAATCGGTCACGTCATTGTCGCTGTTGCGATTGATTCCCGACCCGCCAGGTAAGATTGAATCGGGCAAGATCACGTTCGATGGCCGCAATCTGCTGGACCTGTCGTATGCCCAGATGCGCGACATTCGCGGCCGGCAGATCGCCATGATCTTTCAAGAGCCGATGACTGCGCTGAACCCGGTCTTCACCGTCGGGATGCAGGTGATGGAGACGGTGCTGACTCACGAAAAGGTTTCCAAACGCGAAGCCTGCGACCGCGCGGTCGAGATGTTGACGAAGGTCGGCATTTCGGATGCCCAGCTGCGGATGCGCGATTATCCGCATCAGTTCTCCGGCGGCATGAGGCAGCGCGTGATGATCGCGATGGCCTTGATGTGCCACCCGCGCATCCTGATCGCCGACGAGCCGACGACCGCATTGGACGTGACCACGCAGGCACAGATTCTGGAGCTGATGCTCGACCTCAAAGCCAGGCAGCCGAGATCGGCGATGATCTTGATCACTCACGACTTGGCGGTCGTCGCCGAGACGTGTCAGCGAGTCGTCGTGATGTACGGCGGCCGAGTCCAAGAGGTCGGCACCGTCGCGCAAATCTTTCACAACCCGCGGCACCCGTATACGCGCGGCTTGCTCGCGTCGCTGCCCGCGCGAGCAACGAAGTCGAAGCGGCTGTATTCGATCCCCGGAAACGTCCCGTCGCTGCTCGATATGCCAACCGGCTGCAAGTTCTGCACACGCTGCGGCGATGTCATCGACCGCTGCCACGCGGACGAGCCACGATTACACGATCTCGGCGGGCAGTTGGTGAGATGCCACTTGGTGGAAGGGATGCAGGCAACGTGACGAGGAGTGAGAATGTGAGCCAACAGACTTCGACAAACCCGCTCCCCGGCGGGGCGCGGGGACCGGACAAAAGTAGCCTGCCGCTACTTGAAGTCTGTCATCTTCGTGTCTTGTATCCTGTCTGGGGCGGCATTCTGCGGCACAAGGTGGGTGAGGTACGGGCTGTCGACGACGTCTCGTTCTCGATTTGCGAGGGTGAAACGCTCGGACTCGTCGGCGAGTCGGGATGTGGCAAGACGACGACCGCGAAGGCGATCTGCAATATTCTGCGCGAGATGACGCCCGGCGTGCGGCTCGAAGGTGAGATCAAGTTCCGCACCAAGTCGGGCAAGGTGGTCGATCTGCTCAAGCTCAACCGCCGCGAGATGCGACCGTATCGAGCCGAATTGCAGATGATCTTTCAAGACCCGTTCTCGTCGTTGAATCCGCGTATGACGGTGCAAGAGATCATCGAACGGCCGCTCAAACTTCACGCGAAGCATTCGCCGAGCGAACGTCGCGATGATGTTGCCAGCTTACTGGAGCGAGTCGGCCTGCAACCGGACGCGATGACTCGCTACCCGCACGAATTCTCCGGCGGGCAACGGCAGCGCATCGGCATCGCGCGGGCATTGGCCGTGCGGCCACGATTGATCATTGCGGATGAGCCGGTCTCCGCGCTCGACGTCTCGGTGCAAGCGCAGGTGATCAACCTGTTGCAAGACCTGCAGGACGAGTTCAAGCTGACATACCTGTTCGTCGCGCACGACCTCTCCGTGGTTTACCACATCAGCAACCGCATCGCCGTGATGTACCTCGGCAACCTTGTCGAGATCGGCGACTCCGAGACGATCTATCGTCAACCCTCACACCCGTATTCGAAAGCCTTGCTCTCCGCCGTCCCGCAACCCGATCCCGACAAGAAACGTCCCGATCGAGTCCAACTCCGCGACGAGATTCCGTCGCCGTTGCGAAAGCCCGGTGGCTGCGCCTTTCATCCGAGATGTCTGCTTGCGAAGCCGGAGTGTTCCCGTGATGTTCCGAAACTCGAACGCAAGCCAACGGGACAAGAGGCGGCGTGCCCGTGGGTGTGAAGCAAGTGCTGAATACCCGGTGCTTTGGATTCAGCGTTCAGGAGGAGAAACCGGCAACAGCTATTCGACATCTGAAAACACAAACCTGGTCCCCTCTCCCCCGCCGCGGGGGAGAGGGGTGGTAGAACGGCGTGTCTGCATTGGAAAAGTGGGTGGAAAGCTCTGAAAGATGGCCGGTCGTCTTTAACCCGGAGGGTTTTCAGCAGTTAGCCGGGGGTTGAGCGCAGCGACACCCCCGGTTTGGATGTCTTGTGAGATTGCATCCCAGCGGGATGCCGGCAATTCTGGCTACGACCCCGCTGGGGTCGAACGGACGTCAATTCCTGTCCCGGGGCGTCGCTGTGCTCAGCCCCCGGCTAATTGCTGCGAAGCCTCCGACTTGAAGACCTGCCGCCGTCAATCGGCGAGTCCTTCGTTACCTACTTTTTCGACGTACCCACTACAACGCTATCTGCGGCTTGAAAACGACGAGGTGGACGATCTTGCCAGCTCGAATTGAGGCGTTTTCTCCACTTGGACTATCATCTGGCGAACGCCTGACGACCAAACGTGTCACGTGGTCGCGACGTACCTGGTTTTTGCCAACGTTGAATTGCAGTTCCTGCTTGAGCCTGCCGCCTGAAAACACGCTAACGTGCGAATGGCAACAGACCAACATCTACGAACGAACCTTTTCGAGTCATCGAGCCAAAATGCACATTGCCTTTCATCGTTGGATGCTCGTCGTCGTCTCGCTAGCGAGTCTGTCGTGGGGCAACTCGGGACGAGCTGGTGAAGGTGTCGACGACTTTCGCGATCTGTTTGGCGGAAAGCTGTCAGCGCGAAAATCTAGTGCCCGATCGCAGCCCACGTTGTTGCAGGTCTCACTGACCGACGACATCAGCACACGTCCGAGGATTGAAGGTGACGTGGTCTTGTTGTCGATCGGATTGAAACTTGCGCCTAGAAGCTACACCTATTCGATGAACCCGTCGTTTGACGGAGCGACGCGCGTCACGCTGTCCAAAGCGACCGTCGGCGTCGAGCCAGCTGACGACACATTCTTCGCCGACCACGAACCGCACTCGGAGTTTGTCGCCGACTTCAATCAAACCGTCGAGAAGTTCACCGACGACAGCGTGACTTGGTCGCAGCGATTTCGTTTGCTTCCCGGCGTCAAACGGGACGAGTTCCGAATCGTCGGTCGAGTGAAGTATCAAATCTGCAACGAACTGAGCTGCACGCCTCACGATGAAACCTTTGACGTCCGTTGGAATGCACCCGCTCGAGTGGTGCTCACGTCTAGAGCGGGCGAGCGGACGAGCAGCGATTCCAAGCCGAAACGGACGACCGACACGCGCGAGACCGATCAGCCGTCGCTCAAAGCACCGCGCCTGTCCGATGACGTCAAGCTCGCACACGTCGGACGCAAGCCGTTTGAAATGGAAGCCGTGTCGAAGAGTAGATCTCCCGAACCGGCAAAGGTCCATTTCCAACTTTCGCCGGAGAACGCTCAGCCAGGAGACAAGGTGACGCTCGCGGTCAGGATGAAGTTGGAATCTGGCTGGCACACGTTCGCGCTGGATCACAACCCAGACAATGTAGGGAATCCGACGGAAATCGAGATCGTAACCAACGGCCTGAAGCCGGCGACCGACGACTTCGTGCCGAATATGCCACCGGAGATCGCTCGGACCGACGAGGGCAAAGAACAGCGAGTGCATCATGACGAAGTGACATGGACTCGGACGCTCGTCGTCGAGCTGCCGGAGTACGGCGTCGCGGGAACGATGAACTATCAAGTTTGCCGCGAGAGTTGTCGTCCGAAGAAGGTGACGTTCGCTCTGGGTTACGCTCCCGATCAAAAGGCCACCACCACCCGGGGCGTCGATCCGAACACGCAGATTCCGGCAAAACTCGATCCTCCCAAGACCGATGGTTCGCTCGACATGGACGACGAAGAGGCCACGTTCGAAGAACTGTTGCCGAAGATCGCCGGGCCGTTTCAACCGGTCGATGAGCGGCCGTCGAGCCTTGCGGTGTACTTGCTCTATGCGTTCCTCGGCGGCTTGATTCTGAACATCATGCCGTGCGTGCTGCCGGTCATCGCGATCAAGGTGCTGAGCTTCGTGCAGCAAGCCGGCGAAAGTCGACGGCGGATTCTGGCACTCAACCTGACGTATTCGCTGGGCGTGGTGCTGGTCTTCGTGCTGCTGGCCAGTTTGGCGGTCTTCGCGAAACTGGGCTGGGGTAATCTGTTTCAAAAGACGGAATTTCAGGTCGCCATGTCGTGCCTCGTGTTCGCGATGGGTTTGAGCCTGATGGGCGTCTTCGAGATTCCAGTTCCCGGTTTGATCGGCTCAGCGGCCAGCGAGCAACATCAAGAAGGTCTGCCGGGAGCGTTCTTCACCGGCATCTTCGCGACGTTGTTGGCGACGCCGTGCAGTGGACCGTTCCTCGGCGTTACGCTCGGCTGGTCGGTGAAGCAACCGATTGAGATCACGTATCTGGTTTGGTTCGTGATGGGAGTCGGCATGGCCTCGCCGTACGTCCTGCTCGGCTTCTTTCCGAGATGGGTCAAGTACTTACCGAAGCCGGGCAACTGGATGGTGACGTTCAAGCAAGTCTGCGGTTTCGTGCTGATGGCCACGGTCATCTTCCTGATGAGCAGTCTGCGCGAGAACTGGGTCTTACCGCTGTTGATTTTGCTGCTGGCGATGGGGTTTTCGCTGTGGATGATCGGCAACCTGTACCACATCAACTCGCCGAACGGCCGACGTTGGTTCGTCCGTTCGACAGCGACGCTGACGTCCGTGGCCGGTTTCTGGCTGGCGATGAGTCTTGCCAGCGAAAAGCCGGGCGCTCATGAACTGAAATGGGAACCGTTCACTGGCCAGCGAGTCCAGACGGAGTTGCTCAGCGGTCGCACGGTGCTCATTGACTTCACCGCCAAATGGTGCGCGACGTGTCAGACCGTCAAGAAGTTGGCGCTCAACACGGCCGACACCAAGGAGCTCGTTAAGCAACACAACGTCCTGACTCTGAAGGCAGACTGGACCGGCCATTCGCCGGAAGTCACGCGTTGGCTGAGCGCCGTCGACAGCGAAAGCATTCCCGTCTTGATGATCTTCCCCGGCGGCGATCCGACGCACCCGTTCGTGCTCCGTGATTTTTACAGCAAGCAGACGCTGCTGGAAAAATTGCAACAGGCGTTAGCCGCCGAGAAGCCGGCCGAACAGCGCGTCAGCCAGCGTTGAGCGACGTGCAACCCTTCTTTCGCAACATGGCCGAGCAATACCGCCGCGCCACCTGCATCATCTCGCGAGAAAGGGCCGCCACGCCGGCCGAACTCGCGTGCGCGGGACTGCCAGCCCTCTTGGTTCCGCTCCCGACCTCGGCTCACGACCACCAGCGTCTCAACGCCCGCCTGTTCGGCGACCACACCGCCGCCCTCTTGGCCGAACCGTCCTCGCCCGCCGCCGACTCCTTGCGAGCCTCACTCGTCAAACTCTTGAGCGACCAGCCTCTGCGAGACCGCCTCCGTCAAAATCTCCGCGCATACGCCCAACCGCAGGCTGCCAATGCCGTGATGGAAATCCTCCGCGAGCGGTCGATTTTGGGAGCCTAACGTTCGTGCTCAGCGGTTCGGACGCCAGGAACGGGCAACAGCGTCCGAATAACCACGGAGTATTGTACGCGGACGCAGGCACCGAGCAACCAAAAACCTGGCGTCCGAATCCGCTGCAGCACGTTGTTCGGCGCGAGTGAGGCCGGTGCTGTTCTGGGCATTTCCCAAACAGAGCATGAGCCGATAGCGTGCCTCCACTTACGATCTCAACGCCCCGTCACGATGCCCGCGGCAATGGCCGCGACCAGGTAGGCCCAGGGCGCGAGCGGCCTCGACCACATCTCGAGCGTCATCGGGACGTCGACGCAACCGGCTAGTATGCCGACGAACCCGCCTAACGCGGCGTGCTACCGAGTCGAGTCAGACAAAGAGCTACCTACGGTGAGTTTCACGGCTTCGACCAGTTTGCCATCCGCAAACCGAAGACCTATGACAGTTCCCCCGGCCGTGGTTTTTTTGCCGTTGATGTTTCCTGGATATGGTCCATACGTCCATGCTGTTCCGCCAGCTCCCAAACCTGTTCCCGGCTTCCCGAAGCCGGGTGGCGAAGTTACTTCGCACTTGTTGCCCGGATCTGCGAGGAGCTGGATCATCATGTTGTTTGGCGCCTCCCTTTTGCTTGGTTCACCGAGCAGTTTTGCAACTTCAGCGAGGGTCATGCGCGGTTCGAGTTCTTCAAACGCGTCGATGATCGATACCAGTTTTTGCGACTTGAAGGACCACAGACCTGCAACAACCCAACCGGCGAGGATCACGACGACGAGAAAAATCGGCCCAGGCATGCCGAAGAAATTGGCCCGCAGGAAGAACTGAATGGCCGAACCTGCATGGCTCGTCTTGCGCGGTTTTCTTTTCTTGCCCGTACGAAAGTCATAGCCGCAATGAAAGCAGACAACTACGCCCGAGGGTAGAGTGCTCGCGCATTCGGGGCACTTATTCTCGCGCGGCACTGCCTGCTCTCCTGCAGTACTGGAGCTGTCGGCGTCTTCCACACGGGGCGGGCGATTGCCGCCCTCACTCAGGAGTTCGTCCCAAACCCGGGCGACCTCCGCCGGCTGACTTGGTAGCGGCACCCAATGCGGACGGCCACATTTGCCACACTTGATGAGTTTGCCGGCAAGTTCCTCAGGCACTTGAATCGTTTTCTTACACACTGCACTTTGAGGCATAGCCCGTTCGGCGTTGGCGATTATAGGCACAGGCTGAGAAGACTGGCAACGAGGTCGCGGAATTTGTGGCTGTCGGTGCGGCGGGGGAGAACTGCGAGAAATTGGTTTTCCAGCATTTCTCGGGCAATGGCGCGGCGGCGATCCGCGTGCGAGGGGCGGCGGGCCACGTTGTCCCAGGGGCGATCGCTGCGGTCGGTCAGGACGGACTTTTCGTGGTCCCACGAGCACAATTCCACCAGCGTGAACAGCCATTGGTTTAAGTGCCAGCACCCGATGTTTGACCACACGTTGCGAACCTGCTGCTGGCCCGCACCCCACACTTCCTTGACGTCGTGGAAGTGTTCCTCCAACGCCCAGCGAGCGGCCACCGCCTCCAGGATGTCGCACACATCGGCCGTCGGGTCGGTGCAAAAGTAGGCCGCCCAGCCGCCGTCATCGAAGCGCACGATCACCACGCGAATCACGCCACCCACCAGCCGCGACGTCGCCAGGAACGTTTTGCACGGCCGCGTCACTTCGACGCCGCGGCAGCGGTAGGTGATCGACTGCCAGCCTCGTGGGTTGGCCGCGCGCTTCTTCAGACTGACCCGTTGTTCGCCGTAGAGACGCGGCCGCCCCCGTTGGCCAGGTTGGCGCGCGGGGGGCAGGTCGAACAGCTTGGCGTCCTGGCGCAGGCGACTGACGACCACCACGCCCTGCTCACGCACCGGGTCGAGGAACGGTCGGGCCGCGTAGGCACCGTCGGCAACGGCCCACACCTTGGCCTTCAGCCCCAGCGACCGCACGGCCTTCACAAACCACCCCACCAACTCCGCGGCCAGTTGGTGTTTGGTGCGGAATTCCCAGCCGTATTTCTGGTGCAGCGCGGGCACGTTGACCGCTCGGACGTACAACAGCGACCGCAGCGGCAACGCGATCACGCCCCACAGCGGATGCGTCTGCAGCATCGCCAGCGCGACCCAATTGTGACCGTACAGCCACGCGCCGTCGGCCGGCCCCGGCGTGGGATGATGATGCACGCCCGCCCCTTCCACATGACGGCCGTAGCGTGACGTCGGCGAGTCATCCAGGGCCAGGAGAAAACGACCCTCCGGTCCTGGATCGAACCGGCGCACCACCAACGTCAAAACGGCCAGCGCGAGCGTCTGCGACTGTCGCCCAATGCTGATCAGACAATCGTAGAACCCATCCCAATCGTCTTGCACGCCGGCGACTGCGAACCACGCGCTGGCGGTGCGCCGGTCATCCGCGAGCAACATGCCGGACACGATAATCGCCAGCCGGAAGGCCAAGCGGGCATCCATCACGGATTGCAGCGCCGCCACGGCGGTCTGCATGGCTCCGGCGAGCGGCACCTTGGCCTGCGACGTCTTTTGGCGATCGGGATTGGGCGTGAGCAACCGTCGTCGTTTGTCATGTTGCGACGGCTGTCGTTTCTTGTTGTGTCGCCGTTGTGGACGTTTGGACGAATTCTTACGCTTGGCCATCCTTGGCTCTCCCGGTGTCGTGCAGTCTATTGTCAACTCACAACATCGCAGAGAGCCAGGGTTTCGTGGAACACCAATTGAGCAACTCAACGTCAGGCACTATCGCCTAAAGTGCAGTTACACAGGCAAGTGATCGTAATGGCCATGAACTGCTCTCTTATGGTTCGCGACAATGTGGCTCGTATCGATAAACTGGACCGCTGAGACGCCGTGGAGGTGTGGTATTCCGCTATTGTGTTCCCAAAATAGTGGCTCGCCGTGGCGCTTCATGTGGATGAGGTCGCAGAGCCGGACGAAATAATCCTCCAGCCTCTTCCGGGAGAGGTCGCTCAGGTCGCAGTCCTTCAGGTCCAGCAACAACTCGAGACCGTACGGTTTCGTCGCGATGCTCGCTCCGCCGAACAGTTAAGTGAACCGCGCGCGGCCTTTGGCGACAAGGATGTTCAACACGGCGATTCAATCGGGCATCAAACTACCGTTCAGAAAGCGACTTGCCAAGTTGTCGCTGGACGATTTGCGTCATGGCCGCCGGTGATAGGCCGCGCGCAACCTATCACAAATATCCTCGCGCGCACGGGGAGTCGAGATAGGCGGCGCCTGACGAGCCACATCGGAATTACTGTGCTGGGGTGGCCGGAAAAGCCGTGAACTGGCCAGCGGTGCTTTGGTGAAGATTGGCTTCCTTTCACCGGTGACTTCCGCGACGGCGATGGCCTCGGGAAGGGTCTTGCCGCTGGCGACGATCTTTGTTTACGCCTCAATCAAGCGACCCCACTGGGCTTGCCCCAGTGGTTTACGGGATTCTGCACTACTGAGCCGTTTGGTTCACCTGACACCGAGTAGTGCAAAATCCCACGAGCCACCGGGGCAAGCCCGGTGGGCAACGCCGTTAAGGATTTTTGTTCGCGTATCCAAGGGGAAACGACAGATCCCGAAGGGATCAAAGCTATTAGCCGGTGGTCGCCGAAGGCGCACCACCGGTTCAAAGCGAATGGATGTGTTGCATCCCGGAGGGATG
>CAYSHJ010000003.1:0-2324 GCA_964430385.1 uncultured Planctomycetaceae bacterium | reverse complement strand
CTTCGAGTCAAGCCGGTTTAAGATCTCCTCCAGAGCCTTCAGCGTGTTGGCATCCGCGATAATCATGATTGAGTTCGACCTCGGCTCAGCCGTCGCTTCAAAGCCGCCAATCTTCCGGCTGGCCGCCTCGTCTTTCAGGGCTACGAGTGCCGACTTGGCGTCAACGAAACGCAGGACAAAGATGGTTCGTGGCAACTCGTCGGACGCCCGTTTTTTCCGCTGATCGGGTTTCGAAATCGTGGCGGCGAGTTTCTCGGCGGCAACTTTCGTGAAGTTGCCCGTGATGACAAAGTCCTCACCGAATTCGCTGCGCAGCACCGGAGCGGCGACGATCGTCCCATCCACGACGACGGCGAGTGACTGATTGAGATGCGTGCTTGTCAGCCGACGCAGCAACGCGCCACCAGCGGCATCGAATGTGATCCGAATCTCGAAGCTTGGCACGAGGTCCGTCGATTGTGCGGATTGAGCCACATCGCACTTCACGACGCCCCAAGTTCCGTCCGCGAGCAGCGCGTGCTCGGCCTTGTTCCACAACAACCCACGCCATTTGTCATCGAGCCTTTCTTGGATCGGCACGTTGGCTCCGGACTTTTCCGCAGGAGCCGGAATGCGTGGCTCAATAATCGGAAACCATGTGACCCCGTCGGCATCGCGATCGGCTTTGCTCGCGGCGATTCGGAGTTCAATCGACGGATGCTTGTGCTTGTCCCGTTCGGCCACAAGCAACGCCTGTCGTGCCGGGGCGACGGTCGTCTGCGATCCGAGCGAAAGCCAGCGTACGGGCGTACGGGATTCAATCGACTGAGCCGGTACAATCGACTGCTTGGCGGCGGCCTCGTCCGCTGGTGCCGGCTGAGTGAATAGCGCGACCGGCACCACGCCGGTCTGGAGCTTGCCGCTCCATTCACCCTTGGCTGGTGACAGCACAGTCCGCTTTTTGGAGGCAGGATCGGTGCTATACATGCTCGGTCCCAACTCCACCGCGGCCGAAACGGAATATCGGCCTGGCTTGACACTGAAATACCAGGGACCGCGATATCCCTCGGGCCTGGCAAGCGGTTGCCCTGCTTCGTCCTGCTTGAACAACCCCGAAACCCAATACGAAATCACCCTGCGTTCCTTGGGCTTCAGCCAGATTCGAATTAGTCTCGGTCGAAGCCAATTGAGAGTCCCTTCTTGCTGTGCGACCTGCTTTCCGTCGGCATCGACCAGCTTCGTCTTGCAGTAGTTATGCCAATCATCGACACCGAGCATCGCCGCGAAACGAATGTCGTGGTCGCTCACGTTTTCCGCCACGATGTCGTAGCGGAGATGTTCATCCTTATCGACCGGAGGCGACCGCAAGACGATTGCCACCCGCAGACCATCCACCGGCTCGCCCCACGCTTCGGCCGGAATCATGGCAGTCGCCTCTTGGTCTTTCGCCGTGGGGCGCGAGTATTCTGTGTCGGCGATTTGCGCAATCGCATCCAAAGATGCGTCCCGCGGCGGCTTGCCGACGGCCTCATCCGCTGGTGCCGGCTGAGTGAAAAGCGCGACCGGCACCGCGCCGGTATCGAGCTTGCCGCTCCATTCACCCTTGGCTGGCGACAGCACCGTTCGCTTTTTGGAGACAGGATCAACGCTATTCCAACCCGGTCCCAACTCCACCGTGGCCGAAAGGGAATATCGGCCCGGCTTGACACTAAAAGACGAGAACCAGGAGGAGCCGCGATATTCCTCGGGCCTGGCAAGCGGTTTCCCTTCCTCGTCGAGTTTGAACAATCTCGAAGCCCAAGAAAAAATCACGACGCGTTCCTTTGGCTTCAGCCAAATTCGAGTCAATCTCGGTCCCAGGAGAGTGTCTTGCGCTGCTCGCTGCGCCACCTGTTTTCCGTCGGCATCGACCAGCTTCGACTTAAAGTAGAAATGCCAGGTATCGATACCGACCTCGGCGGCGAAACGAATGTCGTGGTCGCTCACGTTTTCCGCCACGATGTCGTAGCGGAGATGTTCATCCTTATCGACCGGAGGCGACCGCAAGACGATTGCCACCCGCAGACCATTCACCGGCTCGCCCCACGCTTCGGCCGGAATCGTCGCGGTAGCTCGTTGTTCGTCCGCCGTGGGGCGCGAGTAAGCCGCGTCGGCGATTTGCACAACCACATCTGAAGATGCGTCCCGCTTGGCGGTCGCTCCCGGCGTTGCTCCATCGTCGTCATTGGCCTGCGTTGAACGCAAAACTCCCACGGCGATGAGCACGAGCGCCAGCAACCCGAAACCGACGAAGACGCCGGCACCCACGCTTCGCTCGGCCGGGTCGCGGTCGAAGAGACGCCGGA
>CAYSHJ010000002.1:0-3429 GCA_964430385.1 uncultured Planctomycetaceae bacterium | reverse complement strand
TCGTCGCGGCAAAATGGGTGGCTTTGGTCCAGAGGGCGGAGGAGATGAATGATCAGAATTCGACATGGTTGCAGCAGCTTCGCCGGACGGCTGGGGAGGAATCCACTTTCACGGGCGGAATGTATGGCTCTTTACGGAATGTGGTCAACCGCGACCACGGACGAAGCCACCAAGCCCAACTCCTGAAGCTTGGCCAGGCATTCGTCTCGCTCGCGGCTGCGAGTCAGCTCGCGCCACGCGGGCTCTTGCACGGTGAGGAAGTCCGCAACCGACAACGGTGGGACGCGATTGTTCGTGGCGGCGAATTGCATCAGGCGTTGAATGACGCCGGTCTCCAGCCGGGACAACCCGGAACTTTGCAGTCGATAATCCTCGAACGCTTCCCACACCAGCGGGAACAAGGGCTGTACGATTTTACGGCCGATCGTCGCGGAGTATTCGCGTATCTCCAACTGCGCATGCTCGTCCATTCGCAGTGCGAGGAAATGCAGCAAGTTGTGCAGGTCGATTTTCCAGTACGCTTCAGTGTACGTCGACAGCGGCAAGTCCTTGCGAGCCTGCTCGCGCGCGACGCCCGCAGCCAGTCGTTCTTGATACACGCGGCGAGCGTGCTCTTGCAGGTCGCATTCGGCGGCCGTCATCTGTTCGCCGATCTCGGCCGAAAGCGGCACGTCGCTCCCTTGCCGGTTGTTTTGGGCTTGCGAACGCCACGCGTCCGCCGGCGTCGTTTGCGCGGAATCAATCGCGATCGAGTATCGGGTACTGTACTCATTGACACTCGCGGTACGATGCCGAATCCACTGCCGCCAGCAGTCCATCGGCACGCGAACCAGAAATTTCAGCTCGGCCATTTCAAAGGGCGTCGTGTGCCGGTGCCGCAGCAGATACCGAATCAGCGTTCGGTCATCGGAGGCTTTGCGAGTTCCCTCGCCGTAACTGACGCGAGCCGCCTGCACGACGGAACTGTCGTCGCCCATCACGTCGACAAGGCACACAAAGCCGTCGTCGAGGACAGGAAATTTCTTCCAGCGAAGCTCCATCAGTCGTTGTTCGCGGTCGGTCGCGGCGGCGGTGGAATCAGGCGAGGCAGACATGAGCGGTCGATCGGGCAGAAGGTCGATTTTTCGGAAACGGGCGGAAATTTAGACAGCGGACTCGACAAAAGCCACGGCCTATCACATCTCGATGTTGGATTCCAATCGCGTCTGATTCGCTCGTTCCCAAGTTCCGCATAGGAATGCCTCCCGGAAGCTCCACTTCCCGAACGTGTCTTAAGGCCATTCCAAGACGCAATCGAATCGGCGTCCGCGAAGCGGAGCGTCCGCAACAGCATTCCCAAACGTAGCTTGCAGCGAGCGGGCTGGACGCACTGAAGACTTCGCGTGACGCCGGTTTTCGTTTCGCTTCCCCCATCCTTCATCTCTCATCCTGGCGGGCCTAGAATCCGCCCGCCATGAGCCGGACTTCTGCGACTGCTGAGACGACCAACACCTTGCTCGTGCGATGCGCCGAGCCGGTGTTTGACACACTTGCGGTGGTTGGTGTTGGATTGCTCGGTGGCTCGGTGGCGTTGGCGGCAAAGCGGTACGGAGCGATCCGTCGAGTCATCGGAATCGGGCGGAATGTGGCCCGATTGATGCAGGCTCAAGCGGCCGGAGTCATCGACGAAACGGCAACCGATCTGCGGAACGCAGCCTCGCGAGCGGACCTGTTGGTCTTTGCGACCCCCGTACAACTCATTGTGCCCGGTGTGCGCGAGGCGGCCGAAGCGGCGCGGCCGGGAACAGTGATCACGGACGTCGGCAGCACGAAGGCACGCATTTGTCGCGAGCTGTCATCCGGCTTGCCCGACGGCGTGACGTTTGTTGGATCGCATCCGTTGGCGGGGTCGGAGAAGCAAGGTTGGGAACAAGCGCGCGCGGACTTATTCGACGGGCGGGTGTGCGTGCTGATGTCGACTGAAAAGGGTTCGGGAGTTCAAATTTCCAATTTGGCCGATCCACGCCAGCCGTCGGACGAGGATCGATCACGTCCCAATTGGAAATTTGAACACCCGACCCTGCACCTGACGACGTTCTGGCGAGCGATGGGCATGACGGTGATCGAGATGTCTCCCGAAGCTCACGATCGGGCGCTCGCTCAAACGAGTCACGTGCCGCATGCGATCGCGTCGGCGTTGGCACGCACATTGGCGGACGAGAATCGACCGCTCGCGGCGACGGGCTTCGCGGATTCCACACGCATCGCGGCCGGTGATCCGAACGTTTGGGTGCCGATTCTGCTCGATAATGCCGACGCGGTGTTGATGAGCTTGGACGTTTTTTCCGCAGAGTTATCAGCCCTCCGTGAAGCGTTGGCTCGGCGCGACGCGACGAAGATTCGCGAGTTGTGGGAACGAGGCAAGACGATCCGCGAGACGATCAAAGTCAGACGAACAGAAACTTAATACGCAACACGATCGCGACGCGGCGAGCCGAGGCGTAAGCCCTCGGGTATCTCGTTCCCGAGCTCTGCTTGGGAATGCCTTCCGGAAGCTCCGCTTCCCGAAGGTGCGCGTTCCGAGGAAACGCGACAGTGATTTACGACGCCAAACGCCAAGGGAGCAGATTCCCAAACAGTGCTTGGGAACCAGGAGATTTTTTCATGCTTTGGGAAATTGAAATTCATCCGGCGAACGGACAGGTCGATCGCGAGGGTTCTCGCGTGTTGTGCGAAGCTCGCGCGTTGCGGCTAGGGTCGATCACGGATGTTCGAGCGGCACGGTCGTTCTTGATCGAAGGAACGGCCGACGACGTGGCCATCGAATCGCGAGCACTCGGGCTACTCGTGGATTCCGTCGTCGAAACTGTGGCCGTGCGGAAGCTGTTTCACAACAGAGCCACTGCGGATGCACGGCGTCAAACGGCGAATGAATCCCTCACCCCGGTCCTCTCCCAGGGGGAAAGGGGGAAAGACAGCGGCCGATTGCTCAACGTGCTGTTCAAGCCGGGTGTGACGGACAATGTTGCGATCAGCGCCCAAGCGGCACTCGCGGACTTGCAGGTTCCGGTATCGGCGGTCGCCACGTGTCGCAAGTATTGGCTGAATTCCGAGGCCGATGATGCGGACGTCCAGCGGTTCATCAAGCGAGTCTTGGCCAACGACGCGATCGAGCATGTCGTTGTCGGGCCGCTGCACATGGCGAGCATCTCCGTCGGCAGCGAATACAAATTTAGATTGACCACGGTGCCGATTCGGTCGCTCGATGACGATGGCCTGACGCGGCTCAGTCGCGAGGGGCAGCTTTTCCTCAATCTCACCGAGATGCAGACGATCCGCCGGCACTTCGTCGAACTGGAACGCGACCCGACGGATGTTGAACTGGAAACGGTCGCACAAACGTGGTCGGAGCATTGCTCGCACAAGACGCTGGCGGGCCGCATCCATTAC
>CAYSHJ010000001.1:0-4963 GCA_964430385.1 uncultured Planctomycetaceae bacterium | reverse complement strand
TCTGCCCTCGCTTACGCTTCGGGTTGGTGTGAAGCGTCCTCCAAATGTGTCAGACTGAGCCATGCGAGGTATAACAGCGTGCGAGAGGCTGATGGAAAGAGACATCAGCCTCTCGACACGCGACGGGAGTCCAGTTGGCATCAGTCACCTTCAGCAACCGCGTTCGTGCCGACGATATCGTATTGGCTATCGCAGAAGTCGCCGTCGTCGTAGAAGTGCGAGCCGTTCATATGCGCCTTGCAGGTCCGCATTCCGGAGAAGCAGAAGCCCTGATTGACGCTGCCGATCGCCGAGGCGACGTCTTCCAATTCCTCGGCCACCGCCTGGCGAATCTCGGTTAGACCGACGACCAGTCCCAGGACCGTAATGGTCGAAACCAGGATCAGTTCTGCGGAAACTACAAAACCATTTTCGTCATTCAGCAGTTTTTTCATCATGGCTCTCGCTCCCCTGGACGTGAAGGTCAATCGTCGGTTGACGCTGATGGTTGTTTGCGTCGCGTTGACGAGCGAATTGTTAAGCGAGCTGAATGCCAAACGCGTGTCGTGTTCAGGTTTCTTGACGCCGGCGCTCGCCTTTCCAAGCGCAAGCTGTTGTGCGAACGGCGGAAGAATCTCTTGGAAGAATCTCGCCGCCAGCCACTCAGCGCGGAACCGACTCTTCCAGGAGTGTTGCCGCGAATCAACGTCGTCGTGGACGAGATTGCCGCAACTCCTTGAGCCGCTTCGGCGCATCGCTGCTGGCAACAGACGTTGCCGATCGGCATCGCGGTCTGCTAACGGCAAGTTGGTTGCTCGGCAGCGATGGCATCAGCACAATCCGGTGGCGTTCTTGAAAATCCTCGGAACAAGAGTCTCGACGTGAAACCCACCGCGAAGTTCTGGCTGTGTTGCGGAGCCGTTCTCGCCGGACTGGCGGTCGCGCTCGGAGCGTTCGCGGCGCACGGTCTGGAAAAATCTTTGCTGATCCTTTACCCGCCCAGCGAGACGCGCACGATCGCCGGACTGACGGTGCCGGCGGCGTGGAAGTATCTGCAAGACTTCAAGACCGGGGCCGAGTATCAGCTCACGCACGCGATCGCGTTGTTGGTGATTGGGCTATTGGCTCGCGATGGTTCGCGCCGCGCGCTCGAAGTCGCCGGCTGGAGTTTCTTGCTGGGTAGCGTCTTTTTCTCGGGCAGCTTGTACGCGCTCACGCTGACCGGCGTGAAGGCGTGGGGTGCGGTGGCTCCGATGGGCGGTATTTTGTTTTTGGTCGGTTGGGCCAGTCTGGCCGTGGCCGTCACGCGCAGTTCGAATTCCTGCTCCCATTCGTCGTCTCCCTAAATTCGCTGGGATCGAGCCGTCGCGGACGTGAACATTCCAACGAATTGAGGGAGACGACGAATGCCAGGGATTCAAGAATTATGACCAAGACTGCGATTTCCTTCAGCGTTCTCATGATCGTTTTGTTCGCGCTTCGGTTGCAGGCCGCGACGCCGAACATTGTCATGATCGTCGGCGGCGATCTTCGGTGAAATCTATGAACACAACGCCGTCGACATCCACGATCCCGTGTCGAGCTTGCAGTATCGTTGGCTCGTCAGCGACCGCTGGAAGCTGATCGTCCCCGCTCCACAACGAGTCCCCAACAGCCGCGTCGAGCTGTACGACCTCGCTCGCGACCCGCGAGAAGAATCCAACCTCTCGGAGCAACATCCGTCAGAGGTGACTCGGCTGACACAGTTGCTCAATCACTGGTGGCCAGGCCGCTGATACAGTGTTACGGTTGATGTGCTGTCGCCCGATCAGTGAGAGAGGTTCGGGGTGTGAAACGGGGACAAGTTCCCTTTGTACCGCAAACGATTGATTTCTTCGCAGCCCGCAAAGTTTTTGGGGCCACGGATTGAACACGGACAAGAAATGCCAGTGCGACGATTTGATCCATCCGTGTTTAGCCCGTGTTTCATCCGTGGCTAAAAATCCGAGTTACTCCAAAGTGAACGTGGGCAGCTTGACGATCTCGCCACCTTTCAGAGCTGATTGATGAGCACAAATGCCGACGCAAGTCCAGTTGGCACTGAGCGTCGCATTCGGCCACGGGTCTCGGTTGTCTCGCAACGCGCTGACGAATTCGTTGACCAAGTGCGGGTGCGAACCACCGTGGCCGCCGCCTTGGATGAACGAGAGGTGTTCGGAGTCATGAATCTCCGACGGCAACGTGAATTTCCGGATCGGCTCGGGCAGCAGGTGAGCGTAATCCGGCACGGTGACCTTTGTCGGGATCTCTGGCTCCGGTTTCTTCGCGGTGTGAATGATGTGCGGCTCATGTTCGACCAGCGTCCATTCGAACGACCGCTTCGTGCCGTAGACGTCGAAGCTCTCGCGGTATTGGCGTGCAACGTCGTACAGGAACCGCCAGATGTGAGCGGTCACGTCGCTATCCTTGACTTTGATGTGACACGACTCAACGGCGAACTTATTGCCGCTCGTCTTTTGGATATCGTCACGAACCATTCCCGAACCGAAGCACGACACGTATTCCGCGCGACCATTCAAGAGACCGAGACACGGGCTGACGACGTGCGTCGCGTAGTGCATCGGAATCATCTTCTCCCAGTAGCTGGGCCAGCCGTCCATATCTTGTGGGTGCGAGGCGGCGAGGTGCTGAATCTTGCCGAGTTCACCCTGTTGGTACATCTCTTTGATGAACAGAAACTCGCGCGAGTAAACGACGGTCTCGGCCATCATGTATTTGAGGCCAGTCTGCTTCACGAGTTCGCAAATCTGCTGGCAGTCTTCGATGGTCGTCGCCATCGGCACGGTACACAACACATGCTTGCCCGCCTTGAGAGCCGCCATTGACATCCAAGCGTGGTCGGGGATTGGGCTGTTGATGTGGACGAAATCGACGTGCGGATCTTTCAGCACTGTCGCGTAGTCCGTGAACCGCTTGGCGATCTGGAACTGGTCGCCAACCTTGTTGAGTTTTTCCTGATTCCGCTGACAGATGGCATAGACGTTGGCGTCAGGGTGAGCCTGATAGATCGGAATGAACTCGGACCCGAACCCCAGACCAATCATCGCGACATTGACCGGCTGACTCATGGCATTTTCCTTCGACGGTGACAGACGAGTGGTAACGACCTTGAGGAAGCGGAGAAGCTATCGCGAGAGACGGAAAAGTTCGAGGACACCGGAGTCGCGGTTTTTCGCTCGGCTCGGAAAGAGCGTATCCAGAAACGCGGGACGTCGATCTGTCTATCACGAACGGCAAATACGAAGTTCGCAACGTTCACCAACTTGTTGTTTCAATCTCGTCTCGCGTCGGGACCGACGGCTGGGCACCTCGGCGAGTCACGGAAATCGCCGCGGCCACGGTCGCCCAACGCGCGGCCTCGAACAAGGATCGGCCTTCGGACAGCGCCGTGGCCAGCGCGCCGTTAAAGACGTCTCCGGCGGCGGTGGCGTCGATGGCGTCGACTCGCGGAGTGGGAATGTGCTCAGCTCGCTCGCCGTCGAGCACGCAGCAGCCGTGCTGGCCGCGAGTGATGATGACTCGCGAACAGCCAGCGGCTTGTAGTTGCCTCGCGGCGGCTGCGGCTTCGTCGTTCGAGCGGACTTCGCCGCCAGTGAGCAGCGCGGCTTCGGACTCGTTGGGCGTCAGCACGTCGATCAGCTTGAGGCCGACGGCGAACAGAATCTCGGTCGTCGCGGGAGCGGGATTCAGGATCGTCGTCAGACCGCTTTGCTTCGCGCGGCGCAAACCGGCGACGACAGTTTCCAGCGGCGATTCCAAGCAGGCGATGAACACGCGAGCATTTCGCCACACATCGTCCGGCACGGCGCTGACGTCTTCGGGACGCAAATGAAAATTCGCTCCCGATGCCACGCTGATCAGGTTCTGTCCGCGTTCATTCACCAAAATCAACGCGACGCCGGACGATTGATTTGGGACGACTTTGATCCACCGACAATCGAGGTTCTCACGACGCAAGGCATCGAGCGATTCGCGGCCGAACGCGTCGTCACCGACGGCGGCCAAGAACGTCACCGGATCGCGACTAGATCGAGCGGCGGCGACGGCTTGATTCGCGCCCTTGCCGCCCCCCGCGCGATAGAATTCGCCGCCGAGCACCGTCTCGCCGGGAGCCGGCAGACGCTCGGAACGAATGACGAGGTCGGTGTTGATCGAGCCGAGCACAAGAATGGGACTGGACATCGAATGAACCTCACGTGTTTCGCTCGTTCCCAAGCGGAGCTTGGGAACGAGCGGCCGTAGCGGTCCTAGCGGCCACGAGGGCCGGGGCTACGGTGTGGCACCGGGGATGTTTTTCATCAACGACAGGATCGGATTCAGCGCCACTTGACCGAGACCGCAAATCGACGTTTGTTCGAGCGTCTCGCCCAGCGCGGGAAGTTCTTGTAGATCGCTCGCCGGGCGTGCGCCGGCTTGCACCGACTCCAACAATTCGACGGCGTGATGACTACCGAGACGACACGGCACGCACTTGCCGCAGGACTCGTTGCGGAAGAAGCGGACGATGTTCGTGGCCAACTCGAACAAGTTATGTTGTTCGCCAATCACGATCACCGCGCCGGTGCCGAGCATGCTGCCGGCTTGTTTCATGGCGTCGAAGTCGAGCGGCGTATCGGCCTTGTCCGCCGGCAGGAAGTTGGAACTCGCACCACCGGGCAAGAACGCCTGTAGCGGTTGTCCGTCGCGCATTCCGCCGGCGAGTTCGATCAATTCGGTGACCGTCGTGCCCATCGGGATTTCGTAGACACCGGGGCGAGCGACGTCACCGGAGACACTGACAAACTTCAAGCCCGCGAAGCCGGGTTTCGCTTGCGACCGCCACCAATCGGCTCCGTGATGCACGATCGACGTCGCGAAGGCGAAGGTCTCGACGTTGTTGACCAACGTCGGCTGGCCCCACAGCCCGTACTGCCCCGGATACGGCGGCTTGTTTCGCGGCTCGCCC